>JAUVKP010000100.1 GCA_030596185.1 Fidelibacterota bacterium
TCATTAATGGAACGAACTATTATTATTTGTAATACCTCATCAATGCCGGTTGCGGCTCGTGAAGCTTCGGTTTACACTGCAACAACATTGGGTGAATACTATCGCCAAATGGGTTTAGATGTGCTTATTCTTGCTGACTCAACATCACGTTGGGCACAGGCCATGCGCGAGCTTTCAGGTCGTCTTGAAGAGATCCCCGGTGAAGAGGCTTTTCCTGCTTATCTTGAATCACGGATCGCTGAATTCTATGAACGCGCAGGTTATGTTGAACTTCCGGATGGCTCGCATGGATCGATGACCATTGGTGGTACGGTTTCTCCCGCAGGTGGAAACTTCGAAGAACCGGTAACCCAGGCAACATTGAAAGTGGTTGGAGCTTTCCACGGTCTTTCAAGAGCTCGTTCCGATGCCCGTAAATTTCCCGCTATTGACCCTATTGATTCTTGGACAAAATACAAAGGTATTATTTCTGCCGAAAAGGTTCAGGGAGCTCACAAAGTCTTGCGCCGTGGCGATGAAGTTCATCAGATGATGATGGTTGTCGGTGAAGAAGGAACTTCTGTAAATGATTTCATTTTCTACTTGAAAGGTGAATATCTTGATTTTGTTTATCTGCAGCAAAATGGTTTTGATCCCGTTGATGCTGTCAGTGATCCGGAACGTCAGGAATATGTGTTTACAAAGATCTATAATATTCTGTACACGGATTTTCAGTTTGATGCCAAACCCGAAGCCCGTCAGTTTTTCAATGAATTGCGTCAATTGACCCTTGATTGGAATTTCATTAAAATGGGGTCGGATGAATTTGTTGCTCAGGAAAAGAAGATCGATGCACATATCCAGGGTAAGACGAAAGCGTAATAAGGAGCTGTAAATAAATGAAAAAAGTATATAATAAAATATTGAGCATTGTCGGAAACGTGATCTCAGTGAACGCTCAGGGCGTCACCAATGAAGAACTTGCAGAAGTAAAGACCCGACGGGGAACATCCCTTGCAAAGGTTATTAAGATCGATAGAGATCTTGTGTCCTTACAGGTATTTTCCGGTTCTCGTGGTATTTCAACTGATGATGAAGTTCGTTTCCTTGGTTCTCCCATGAAAGTTTCCTTCTCTGATAATATGCTGGGTAGAATTTTTAACGGAAGTGGCGAACCACGTGATAACGGTCCGGCACTTAATGAAAATCTGATCGAAATTGCCGGTCCATCTGTAAATCCTTCAAAACGAATTATTCCGAATCGTATGATCCGAACCAATATTCCGATGATCGATGTGTTCAACTCTTTGGTTGTTTCACAGAAACTACCGATCTTTTCGGTTTCAGGTGAACCTTACAATGAACTGCTGGCGCGTATTGCCCTGCAGGCAGAAGTTGATATGATCATTTTGGGCGGAATTGGTCTTAAATTTGATGAATATATGTATTTCCGTGACGAACTGGAAAAGGGCGGCGCTTTAAGTCGTTCGATCTTCTTTATGCACACGGCTTCAGACCCGGTCGTTGAAGGCCTTATGGTCCCTGACCTCTGTCTTGCAGTTGCTGAACAGTTCGCGCTGAAAGGTAAAGATGTTTTGGTCCTTCTAACAGATATGACCAACTTTGCTGATTCTATGAAAGAGATCGCAATTACCATGGAACAGGTTCCATCGAATCGTGGTTATCCGGGAGATCTTTATTCTCAGCTTGCTTCACGTTATGAGAAGGCAGTGGATTTTGAAGGCGCAGGTTCAGTAACAATTCTTGCTGCAACAACTATGCCCGGTGATGATGTTACCCATCCTGTTCCCGATAATACCGGTTATATTACCGAAGGTCAGTTTTACCTGCGTAACGGACGTATTGAGCCTTTTGGTTCACTATCTCGTTTAAAACAGCAGGTCAATAAAGATACACGTGATGATCACCGTGCCATTATGGATGGTATGATCCAGCTTTATGCCCAATACCTCGAAACGGAAGAAAAACGTTCTATGGGTTTCCGCATGAGTGACTGGGATAATAAATTACTGAAATACGGCGGTTTGTTTGAAAAAGAGATGATGGACTTGTCCGTGAATGTTTCTCTTGAAGATGCATTGGACAGTGGCTGGAATATTCTATCGGAATGTTTTAATCCTGATGAAACAGGTTTCCGTTCAGGATTAGTAGAAAAATACTGGCCCAAATCTTAGATTTTCAAATCACATAGTACAAAGGTGCGTGTGAGAGGATGATATGGCAAAGTTAAAGCTGACAAAGAATGAATTAAAAAAACAAAAAGATGCGTTAAAACGATATACGCGTTACTTACCGACGCTTGAGTTGAAAAAACAACAGCTTCTGGCTGAGATCCGGCGTGTACATGACGAGATCCGGGTATCACAAGGAAAATTGGATGCTTTGCGCAAACAGTTATCCGCTTGGGTTGCACTGTTTGCCGAAGATGTGGATGTCGCTTCTTTGCTCAAGTTAAAAGAAGTCGTAACAGATACCGGAAATATTGCCGGTATCAATATACCGCTTTTTAAGAAACTTGAGTTTGAAGAAATATCTTATGATCTAATGGAATACCCTCTTTGGGTAGATTCTGGTGTAGAAGCCGCAAAAGATACGATCGCATTCGAGAAAGAATTGGATATCCTGAGAGAACAGGAAGCGCTTATTCAAGAAGAATTGCGAACGACCGTGCAACGCATTAATCTCTTTGATAAAGTCATGATCCCCCGCTCAAAAGAAAATATCCGAAAGATACGGATCTTCATGGGCGATCAGGATACTGCGGCCGTGGTTCGCGGAAAGATATCAAAGGGCAAGATCGAAAAGAAAAAACTGGAACAAAGCGCTTAGGCGTTATGAGGCTATAAATGATAGAAAAGATGTCAAAAATTACCCTGCTTGTGGATGAAGGAAGCGCTAAATCGGCGTTAAGATCACTCCGTAAACTGGGTGTTTTGCATGTAAAACCCCTTCAAAATCCACCATCTAGCGATATGTCGGCGATAGAAGCGCGACTTGAAGAAATTAAACGAGTTTTAATTTTGCTGGGTGAACCGGATGATCCAAAGCAAAAAGCTTCCGGAAAAGTCGAAAAGTTCGTTGATGAAGTTTTAGAAGCCAATCGGACTCGCTTTGCATTGAAAAGGGAATTGGAAAGTCTGAAAGAAGCAGACCGTTGGTATGCCGATTGGACAAATATCTCTCTCGATGATATGGCATCACTTGAGAAAGATGGCTTCTATATTAAAATATACCAATTATCTCCTTCCGCTTGGGCAAGTGAAAAAGAAAATGAAAATCTCTTTGCTCTCTCGGAAAATAAAAACAGTGTCAAGGTCGCATTGGTAAGTCGTGATCCTGAAGAAACTTTAGATCATCGCCCGATCAATATTCCTGAAATATCTGCTAAGAAAGTTAAATCCCGAATTTCAGAGATCGAAAAAGAATTGATTAAAATTGAAAAGACAGTCGAAGGACACCGTTGTTACATCGAAATGATCAAGGGTTACGATGAAAATCTAAAAAAAGATCATCAATTTTCAATTATTCAGAACGGATTGGGATTCAAAGAAAATATAGCTTACTTGCAAGGATACGTTCCCTGCGATGAAGCCGCAACAATAGATAAGGCCGCTGAAAAACATGGCTGGGGCTTTGTTGAGGAAGAGCCTGAAATAACAGACAATCCTCCTACAAAATTGAAAAATGCAAAATGGATCAAGATCATTGAACCTGTTTTTGATTTTCTCGGAACCATACCGGGCTATCGTGAAAAAGATATCTCAATGTACTTTTTGATCTTTTTTGCTATTTTTGTTGCCATGATAATTGGTGATGCCGCTTATGGTATGATCTTCTTGTTGGTATCAATTTTTGCTACGTTCAAGATGAAAAAAGGCGGCGGAAAATTACCGAGTGTGATCGTGCTTATGTATGTATTAAGTTTTACCACGATTGTCTGGGGTACTATAACAGGTACTTGGTTTGGATCGGCAGCGATCGCAAACATCCCTTTCTTCAAATCAATGATCATTCCTGATATTGCATCATTTCCGGAGATATTCCCGGATCTAACAGTTAATCCCCAAGCAAACGTTCAGCTTATATGCTTTATCCTCGCTATTCTACAGTTGGGACTTGCCAGCATAATGAACTTTATTGACAATCTCCCAAAATTAAAAGCTTTTGAGCATTTGGGTTGGTTCGCTCTAACAGTTGGAGCTTTTACTTTAGTTCTTAACTTGGTTCTGGGTATGACGATGCCATCCTTTACTGTCCCGCTGATGGCCGGTGGATTTGGGGTTATTGTAATATTTGGTGCACAGGAAAAAGGTAAGAATTTCTTTAAAGGCGTCCTTGCCGGACTGGGCGGAGCGTTTAATACCTTCCTGGATGCTATTTCATCTTTCTCGAATATTATTTCCTATATTCGTTTGTTTGCAGTGGGCATGGCTACTGTGGCTATTGCAACTGCCTTCAACGATATGGCCGCAGGAATGATGGAAGGACCCGCCATTATCGGTGGTGTGATCGTACTTCTTATTGGCCATAGTTTAAATTTAGTAATGGGACTGCTTTCTGTGATGGTTCACGGGATTCGTTTGAATCTTTTGGAGTTCAGTGGTCAATTGGGACTTGAATGGACAGGTTACAAATATGTGCCTTTCAAAGATAAATAAACAAATTAATTAATTAGATCAAAGGAGACTTAATAATGGATCTTCAAATGTTTGGTGCCGCTGCGGCCTTAGGACTTGCAGCTTTAGGTTCAGCCCTCGGTACTGGTATAGCCTCACAGGCTGCTATAGGTGGCTGGAAAAAATGCTTTCAAAATGATAAACCTGCACCCTTTATGTTGGTTGCGTTCGCAGGTGTTGCATTAACACAGACCATCTACGGTTTCTTGTTAATGAACTTCATTTTGGACTCACCTTCAGACAATGGACTGGGACTTCTCGGCGCAGGTATCTTTGGTGGTATGGCTATGGGTCTTTCAGCCTTAATGCAGGGTAAAGCAGCTGCCCGTGCTGCGGACGCTCTTGCTGAAACAGGTAAAGGTACTGCAAACTACTTTATGGTGATCGGTATCGTTGAAACCGTTGCCTTGTTCGTGATGGTTTTCTTACTGCTTATGGTTGGATAAACCGT
>JAUVKP010000021.1 GCA_030596185.1 Fidelibacterota bacterium
TGTTTGTACGCACAATTGCGAGACTGTCTGCGCTATGCAGCATAAGGGTGATCCTTTATCTATCCGTTGGTTGAAACGCTATATTGCCGATCAGGTGCCTTCGGAAAAATACAAAGAGATCCTCACTGCAGACAAAGTGGAGCAACAAGACAAGAAAGTTGCGATCATCGGTGCCGGACCGGGTGGCTTATCAGCCGCTTATTATTTGGCAAACCTGGGTTACCAGGTTAAGGTATTTGAAGCCATGGCTGAAGCCGGTGGTATGACCCGTTACGGTATTCCCGAATATCGCATGCCTTACGATCAATTGGATAAAGATATTAACTATATCAAGTCACTTGGTGTTGAAATGCAGTTCAACACCCGTGTTGGGAAAGACATAAAATTTGATGAATTGCAAAAAGAATACGATGCTGTATTTACTGCAACGGGCTTGCATGATGGTCGCTCCACCCGCGTAGCCGGCACCGACCATCCCATGGTTTTTCAGGCTATTGATATGCTTCGGGATGTCACCGAAGGTAAAGAAATTGAAGTTGCCGAGAAAGTTGTTGTGATTGGCGGTGGTAATGTAGCAATGGATATTGCTCGTACCATGGCTCGTTTTCAAAACCAGAAATACGGCAAGGTGCAACTGACTTTAACCTCACTGGAATCTGAAGACATCATGCCGGCCGACCTTGAAGAGATCGTAGAAAGCCGTGAAGAAAAAGTCGTGATAGAACCTGCCTGGGGTCCCAAGGATATCAAGATCGAAGACAATAAGATCAAAGGCCTCAATGTGGTTCGCTGTGTTTCCGTTTTTGATAAAGAGGGTCGTTTCAATCCGCATTTCGATAATAATGAAACCAACTTTTTCGAAGCCGATCAAGTGGTCGAGGCCATTGGACAGGGTATGGATATCAAATACATGAGTGATACACTGAAAAACAAATTGGAAATGACAGAACAGAATCGTGTTAAAGTGGATGCTTTCTGTCAGAGTTCGATTCCATGGCTCTTTGTTGGTGGTGATATTATTGGTGGTACGGATGCAATTACCGCTATCGCTGATGGACATCGTGCGGCTAAGGGTATTGATAAATTTTTAAACAAATGAGGCACAGTATGAAAATATTCAATGTAAAAGAGATCATCGAATATGCCATTCATATAGAAAAAGAAAGTTTTGTGTTTTACACGAATGCTGCCAAACTGATCGAAGATGCTGATATTAAAGCCTTGCTGGTAAAACTTTCCAGTGAAGAAGTAGATCATCAGAATCGTCTGAAAGGTTTGATAGATGAGGCAAAGATCAGTCCGGAATTCTTACTAAAAGAAATGGAAATTGATACAACGATCATGGATCGCATCGTGGAAACGTCAATGATTCACGGCGATGCAAGTGCTTTGGACGTTCTAAATGTGGCATTGGAGCGTGAAAAAAACACAGAACAAACCTATGCTATGCTCATGACCCTGACACAGATCAGCGAAGATATTGTCGAAGTATTTGAAGATTTGCGCATACAGGAACAAGGGCATGTGAATAAGATACAAGCAAGAATAAATAGGATTTCATGAGAGGTAAGATGTGAGACATGAAACCTTATAAAGCATGAAAATGTACTTAATGAATTTATTATAATATGTCATCCCGGGCTTGCCCCGGGATCTCATTTGTTAATCGATTTATAATATTTCGAGGATTACAATTATTAAGATCCCGGATAAGATTGCCACCGGCAACCTTTCCGGGATGACCGCTTTGTTTTCCCCTACTCCCATACCGGAATTATTAAGGTATATAAAAAAGGCGCACCTTAATGCACCTCAATTTCTTAATTTCTCAACCTTCAACTTTCAACCTTCAACCTTCAACTTTCAACCTTCAACCTTCAACTTTCAACTTTCAACTTTCAACTCTTAGACTCTTCGCCTATTCGATTTACGTCTTACGTTTCACGTAATTGTCATTTGTCCTTTATCAATTGTCAATTGATTATTTCTTATATCCCGTCAACTGTGTGATCGTTTTTTCTTCCTGGATCAGCATATGGTTTCCGGATTTATGAATCGCCGACTTCACCAGTCCGATCTTCTGTTCATACCAGTCTGTTTTTACAATAGTGACCTTAACCGTTCCCAATAAACCCTTGTCGCGCTCGACTTCACCTTTGGCAATAACTTTTATGCATTTTTCAAACGTGCCGGCAGGAACAGTTACCGTTTCTTTGCTTTTTTGAACCACATAGGTCAGCGGGAAAGTTACGCTCTCCAACATTACAATGGTGGTGTAATCCTCTATCCAGGTAGTTCCCGTCTTAAAAGGAGTTTTGTTAATATAGACGAGTGTGTCCAGGATAACCGGTTCAGTGTCATCCATTCCCTGTGTTGCAAAAAGTATCTGACCCATTTTTGTTTCCCGAATGAAAACGAAAGTTATAGAACCATTGACTTCGATCTTTTGAGGAACAACTTTCTTTTTTCCAAGTTTTCGTTCTTCAAAATTTTGGACGGTTTTTGTGGTTTGCCCGTCGATGCTGTAAGTTCTTGTCAATCCTTTCTTCAGCGGAACGTAATCTTCCGCCAATAAAATACCGGTATAAGTCAATAACATCAATATCGCCAGGACCATTGTGATCTTTTTCATACTATCTCCTTGTAGGGTATTTAATATTTCCGGTATAAATTACTGGCAAAACACTCAGTTTGTCAAGAATAAACGTAAGACGTGAGAAGAGAGTAAGACGTTAAATGTGAGACGTAAGACGTGAAATGTAAAACGTAGGAGGTAAGGGGTAAAGGGTAAGTGGTGAAATGAGAGAACGGAGAGAAAGAAGTGAAGGAAGAAGATAACCCCGACGTATGGAGGGGTTGAACACGGAATAACCCGGCATGAAATGCCGGGACATCAACGTAAAAAAAAGACCAACCCTGAGCTTGTCGCCTGCCGGCCGTATCCGTCAGCTGACGGAGTAGGCTGGAGGGGTTGAACAAAGGCATGGTCCATACTTCGCTAAAGTACAGCCTACGTAGCCGAAGTTACTTCGGCGTAACGGGTCTACGAATGGCGTGGCAAGACCGTTCCTTTTTTAGGCTTTGAGGCAATATACAATGATGATCCCGAGTTTATTGTACTGCGTTTTTAGTAGATGCAAAAGTGACGCATAATTTTCGCGGCACGGGATTTAAACCCCGTGTTACTGATGCTTTTTTTCAGTAGCTCTGGGTTTTAACCCAGAGTAAACTTCAACCCTTACGATTTACATTTCAACATTTCAATATTATTTTGTACATTAGCCCCTTGATAAAATAAAAGGAGATTTAAAAATGATAAAACGTACTGCCATTTCCGCTGACTGGTATAAGTCAATGGAATCCGCCGCAAAAGAACGCGAGCAAGACAAGATCATCAGTAATAGTATACTGAATTTTGGATTAGACGAAACAGCTTTGGACCATGGGGCTAAAAGCTTACAGCAACATACATTTTCACTGGAACTTGAAACAGGAGACATCACATCTCAAATGAAAAGCGGTCGCTGTTGGCTGTTTGCCGGGCTGAATACCATGCGTTTTCGGGTGATGAACAAATTAAAGCTTAAGAATTTTGAATTATCCCAGTCCTATGCCATGTTCTTTGATAAACTGGAAAAAGCAAATTACTTTTTGGAAAATATTCTTGAGACATTAGATGAGAAAACAGATTCACGTTTGATCATGTATTTGCTGGATGCGCCTTTGCAGGATGGTGGTCAGTGGGATATGTTCACTGCTTTGATCGAGAAATACGGTGTGGTTCCCAAAACCGCCATGCCGGAAACATTTTCCTCTTCAAATTCCAGTCGTATGAATGAGACTTTGACTTTAACTTTACGTGGCTATGCATCAGATCTGCGAAAAGCCAATAAAGCAGGGAGGAGTATTGAAGAGCTATCAGAAGAAAAAGAAAAGATGGTCACTGAATTTTATCGTTTACTGACACTTTTCCTCGGCATTCCCCCGACATCCTTTACCTTCGAATATGTGGATAAGAACAAGAAATTCCATCGTGAATTAAATTGCACACCCAAGAAATTTTATGATAAATATGTCGGCATGGAGTTGAAAAATTACATCAGTATCATTAATGCACCCACAAAGGACAAACCTTTCAATAAAACTTTCACGGTTCAATATCTTGGAAATGTTGAAGGCGGAGCTCCTGTAAAATACTTAAATCTTGATATGAAAATTTTCAAGGGACTTGCCATCAAGCAAATGAAAGCAGGTGAGCCTGTTTGGTTTGGCTCGGACGTTGGCAAGAAAATGAAACGTGAAGAAGGTATTTTAGACGAAAATGTATATGCCTATGAACAAGCATTGGCTACCCAATTCAAATTGGATAAAGCCGGCCGTTTGGATTACGGTGATAGTCTCATGACCCACGCAATGGTCCTTACAGGTGTAAACTTGATCGACGAAAAACCCAATCGCTGGAAAGTAGAAAACAGCTGGGGCGACAAGAATGGCAACAAAGGTTATTTTGTCATGAGTGACGCCTGGTTCGATCAATATGTTTATCAGATCGTTATTGATAAAAAATACTTAAGTCCTGAACTCCAGCAAGCTTGGGAAACCAAGCCTATCGAGTTAAAGCCTTGGGACCCGATGGGATCTTTAGCCAAAGGCTAAAGATCAATTGACAATTGAAAAAGGACAATTGACAATTCAATTTAATAATGAATGATTGACAATTGATCGCAAAGTCTACTCGCCGTAGCCATGTCGAAGGTGAGGCAAAAGCGAGTAAAGAGTAGGGAGTTGGGTGCTGTCATGCTGAGCGGATCCCGATAAATATCGGGAGAAGTCGAAGCATCTATTCATGATACGGAGATATAAATAAACCTGCTTTGCAGTTTAAAGCTGAGGGATTTTAAGTCCCTTGGGTTTTGAAAGCGGATACTTGAAACTTTTCTTGTCACCCGCCACCCTTGACCTCTGCGTTGTCCACCGAAGCTTGAATAGCGAAGGCGGGGAGCTGTAGTGTGCGAAGCAGTTTCTGGATTCTATCAAATTTAGTCATTTCAATTTTCCAGCCATACATCTATATTATAAGATGTGACTGAAAACAAACGGGAATTAATGAGAAGTTTCATATTAAAAAACCGGGCTTTGGTAAAGACGATCTCCTGGCGAATTATCGCTTCCACTCTTACCATTATGATCATTTACGGTTTGTCTAAAGATATACTTGCTGCGGTATCTATTGTGGGTGTGGAGTTCTTCACTAAAATGCTTTTCTACTGGGCTCATGAAAAGGGTTGGGATTTTATCGACAAACCACCCAAGGGCAGTAAACTTCGTTCCCTGATAAAGACTGCTAGTTGGCGCGTGATCGCTTCACTTGACACACTTATTCTTGTCATGCTCGTCACTAAAGAACCTGTATGGGCGGGTTCTGCCGCTCTGATCGAAAGCATCACCAAGACCATTGGATATTATTTACATGAACGTATCTGGAATATTGGTTTTAAATTAAACATCTGTATGGATTTTCACACACACACAACATATTCTGACGGGACCTATACGCCTCATGAATTGATCGGTCATGCAGTCGAAAAAGGCTGTGAATATATTTCCATCACCGATCATGATAATTTTGAACATATCTCACATCATGGAGATATTCCCCAAAACATACACTACATTCCCGGCGTGGAGATCAGCGCAGAATTCAATAGTACACTGCATATCCTCGGATATGATTTTGATCCCGAACATACAGAATTGCGGAACACATTGAACGCCCTGCAGGATGCCCGCCGGAAACGAAATGCAGCTATGCTAAAAAAAATGGCTAAAGAAGGATTTCATATCAGTATGGAAGAACTTCATGAAGAATCTCAGGGCGGTATTGTCGGACGTCCGCATTTTGCGAATTTGATGTTGGCAAAAAGTTACGTCACTACTTATCAGGAAGCCTTTGATAAATATCTGGCAAAGGGTCAGCCATTATATATGGATAAAAAGCGCCTTGACCCCAAAGATGCTATTCGTCTGATACGTGATGCCGGCGGTATATCGGTCATGGCTCACCCTTATCAAACAAACTTAAGCGGGAATGCATTGGAAGAACTGATCGTCAGGCTCAAATCTTACGGGCTACGGGGCATTGAAGCTTACTATTCTCAGCACTCAAAAGAGCAAGTCAAAGAGTGTCTTGAATATGCCAAAAAATATGATCTGCTTGTTACGGCCGGTTCTGATTTCCATGGCGGAAATAAACCGGATATCGATTTGGGCATGAATGTGAATCGAATCCACTTACTTCCATTTTTGGAGGCTATAAGAAAATGAGATCAAGCAATATACGTTGGCAAAATGGGGACATAGATCGTGAAAAACGCAAGGTGCTATTGAATCAAAAAAGTGCATGTTTGTGGTTTACCGGTTTATCGGGTTCGGGTAAAAGTACCTTGGCACGGTCCGTGGAAAAAGCCTTGTATGAAATGGGTCAGCTTTCGTATGTTCTTGATGGTGACAACGTTCGGCACGGACTCAACGGAGATCTTGGATTTTCCGACGAAGATCGCAAAGAAAATATCCGCCGCATCGGCGAGGTTAGCAAATTATTTGTAGATGCGGGACTCCTAACCTTGACAGCTTTTATATCACCCTTCCGGGCAGATCGCAAAGCCGTTCGAAACATGTTGGAACAAGGACAGTTCATTGAAGTATATGTTAATTGTCCATTGGATATTTGTGAACAGCGGGATGTTAAAGGTCTTTATGCAAAGGCAAGAAAGAATGAAATAAGTGCCTTTACAGGAATATCTTCTCCCTACGAAGCTCCCGAAAACCCCGAGATCAGGGTCAATACCGGTGAGAAGAACTTAGAGGAATCGACGAAGATCATTATAAATTATTTGAAAGAAAACCATATTATAGAGATGAAATGAACAAAGAGAATTATTCACTATCACATTTAAAAGAACTGGAAGCGGAAGCTATTCACATTATTCGTGAAGTAGCTGCCGAATTTGAAAATCCGGTTATGTTATATTCCATTGGTAAGGATTCATCCTGCATGGTCCGTCTGGCGGAAAAAGCATTCTATCCGGGTAAGGTTCCTTTCCCCCTTATGCATATTGATTCTAAATGGAAATTCCAGGAGATGATCGAATTTAGGGATAACTATGCAAAGAAAAAAGGATGGAACCTGATCGTACATCATAATAAAGAAGGTTTTGAAACCGGAGTCGGCCCCTTTTCGCACGGTTCAAAAGTTCATACTGATATCATGAAAACTCAAGCATTACTTCAGGGCTTGGAAATGCATGGCTTTGATGCCGCTTTTGGTGGCGCTCGTCGCGATGAAGAAAAATCCCGAGCCAAAGAACGTATCTTTTCATTCAGGGATAATTTACATCAATGGGATCCCAAGAATCAACGTCCTGAATTATGGAGCATTTACAATACTCGGGTCATGAAAGGAGAATCCATTCGTGTTTTTCCCATATCCAATTGGACCGAACTGGATGTTTGGCAATACATTCGTTTGGAAAATATTCCCATTGTCCCGCTTTATTATGCCAAGCCAAGACCGGTGGTTAAATACAACGGAGCTCTGGTCCTCGTCGATGATGAACGTATGCCCAAAGAATTACGAGATAAAGCCGAAATGAAAATGGTTCGTTTCCGGACATTGGGTTGTTACCCCTTGACTGGCGCTGTAGAATCTGAAGCCGATACCATCGAAAAGATCGTGGAAGAAATGATGACCACGACCGAATCGGAACGAACGACCCGGGTCATCGATTTTGATCAGGAAGGCAGTATGGAACAAAAGAAACGAGAAGGCTATTTTTAAAGAGCCAAGAAACAAGAGACAAAAGCCAAGAATTAAGGAACAAGACAGGATCTGTCATCTTGAGCGAATCCGCTGAAGCCTTAGCGCAGGCGGAGAAGTCGAAAGATCTATACATGAAGAAGAAAGATTAAAAAAAATAAAACGCCGAAAGCTAATCACTGACAGCTGAAAGCTAATAGACAAGGATACCATGGAACAAAGAACACAAGCAATGAGCATAAAAGAATTTCTCGCGCAAGATGAAAGAAAAGATCTTTTAAGACTTTTGACTGCCGGGTCTGTCGATGATGGAAAATCTACCATCATCGGTCGTTTGCTTTTTGACAGCAAAAAACTTTATGATGATCAATTGACTGCTCTGGAACGCGATAGTAAGCGTGTTGGACACGCGGGCGAGAAGATAGATTACGCGCTTCTCTTGGATGGATTAAAGGCGGAGCGCGAACAAGGGATTACTATTGACGTTGCCTACCGCTATTTTTCTACAAATAAAAGAAAATTCATTATTGCCGATACACCCGGACATGAACAGTATACACGCAATATGGTCACCGGTGCATCAACCGCCAATCTGGCTATTATTCTTGTAGATGCAAAGCATGGCATTATTACACAAACCAAACGACATACATTTTTAATCTCTCTTTTGGGAATCAAACATGTGATCCTTGCCGTCAACAAAATGGATCTTGTAGATTATAAAGAAGAGGTTTTTAATACCATTTGTAAAGAGTATAAATCTTTTCTGACACGTTTGAATATTTCGGATATCCATTTTATTCCCATGAGTGCCTTGAATGGTGATAATGTAGTAAACCTTTCAGAAAACATGCCATGGTACAAGGGGGAGCCAATTCTTGAGCTACTGGAAAACATTCATATTTCTTCAGACAGGAATTTTGTAGATCTTCGCTATCCTGTACAATATGTACTTCGTCCCGAACATCATTTTCGTGGTTTCAGTGCAAAAGTAGCCAGTGGTATCATCCGCAAAGGCGATGAAATTATGGTCTTGCCTTCCCGCAAAACAAGCAAGGTAAAAAAGATCGTCAGTTACGACGGTAATCAGGATTACGCTTTCCCACCGCAAAGCGTTACTGTAACCCTGAAAGATGAGATCGATATTTCCCGCGGTGATATGCTGGTACATATAAACAATCAGCCACGCATGGAACGTCATTTTGAGGCGATGCTAGTTTGGATGGATGAAAAGAAAATGAACCCAAACACAAATTT
>JAUVKP010000144.1 GCA_030596185.1 Fidelibacterota bacterium
TGTAAACCACGCATCCAATGCCTGTTCTTTTGTTATCATGTTTTCTCCGGGTTGATATTGGTTCCCCTTATCCAGAAGAAATTAATAAAATTGCCTGGCTTAAACAAGTGGATTAAGAAGGGGAAATATTCCTAATTTTTAACTACTTTGAAAAAAAGTCTCATTTTCAAGTAATTATACTATAATTCATTCTATCCTTAATCAGGGAGTCATGATAAAAAATTGATGAATGACGATTAAAAATTATTAAAAAATATACTGTAAGGGGCGGTCGCGACCGTCCCTTACTTTATTTTTTATACTTTTGTCTTTAATCTTTCAGCCTCAGCGTTTACCACCTATAAGTAAATCCCAACGACCCCCCCAAGCGATTTAAAAGAAATTCATCCCTTGTCCACGACAGAACAGCGGAAAGTAGCATGTTTTTATTCAGAGCAAGTGATCCGCTTAAAGCAAAAGCTACACTTTGCATCCACTCATTATTAAAAGCATTAAAGTCTGTTCCAACAACATTCATAAGTTGTATATAGGTATCAACATCATCGAAGAAATATCGAACGGTAAATTGATTTTGCCAGTTTAACCCATCATTGATGATCAAACTGATCTTATCACGTATATAGAAGCGTCCGGGATACATTGCCCATGCAACTGAGGGAATATGAGCGGCTGTTGAATCATAGTGCATCATTCGATATCCCAAGGCGGATTCATGACGAGTTCCCACTGCCTGAAATACTTCTGCCGTTACATCGACGACCGGTAAAAACTCCCCACTCAAACCTGTTTGAAGCCGTGTATTCATGTAAGCTTTTTTCCAAAGTTTATAGTAAGTATCCAAAACAATAGTATGATCATATGTGTCGTTTCTTTGATAACGATTGAATTCTGCAGTGACCAGGATCTTGTCAAAATCATGCGTAATATAAGTCTGCAATTGTTGCCAGTCCGGTCGACTTTGATCCACCACAAGATATTCATATCGAATACCCGCTGCCCATTTCGTTGTAATCCGTGGTGTATTGATTAAACTCAATAGTTTTTCAATCACTTCCGGATCGGCATTAAAACTTCCAGCCATTTCAAGTAAAGTCCTTGCCGCAGAATATTTTCTACCTGCGATCGCAACACGTGCCGATAATATATAGGCATCAGGGTTTTCAATGTCCATTTGTATCCAAAGAGTGAGCGTTCGTGCAGCATCCTTCAATCTTCCGGACCAATAATAGACCGAAGCAAGAGCATAATAAGCATCCAGATAATCAGGAGCTAATTCTAATGTGTGAAGCAATTCAGCTTCGGCAAGATCGTATAATTCCAGTCGGGCAAATAATCGACCACGAAACAACAAGGCGTCCACATCATCGGGGAAATTGTTCAGGATCTCCTGATAGACCTCAAGGGCTTCCTGCGCTGAGCCAGTCTGATAAAGTATTCTCCCCTTTTCATGTAAAGCGTCATAATCCGCTTCGGCCGCACTTAGAAAAGTAAAAATCGTGATAATAATGATAGCAATTTTTTTCATATCAATACCAATTTTTGTTTTTTCTCATAAAAGACCAGGTTCCCTTGATCCTCCACCAGCTATTTAATTGTCTGTATCCGATATTCTCAATAACGGCTACACCCATCAATTTCAATAAATGAGAAAATTTGGGATAACGATGAAAGCTTAATTCTTCCAGTACTAAAGAGAATACAGACAGACACATCCCAAGTATAACCGCGACCAATAAAAATGCGATCACATAAGTTAAACTTGCATGTCCGATAAGAATAAGAAAGAAAAAGAATAAATATCCCATAATCTCGATCAGGGGCCCCAACATTTCATAGATAAAATAAAAAGGCATTGCTATCATACCAACCTTCTTGTACTTAGGCCTGAATAACATCCCGATATTGGGTAATATGGAGTCAAGCAAGCCACGTTGCCAGCGATCGCGTTGGCGCCCGAGCGTTCGTAGGGTAGTTGGTCCTTCGGTCCAGGCAACAGGGTCAGGTATAAATCGAATTTTGTAAGGGATTTTGTTATCACCGCAGTATTTGTGCAAACGAACGATGAGCTCCATATCCTCACCAATGGTCTTATGTTGATAGCCCCCTGCCGCAACCACAATAGAATGCCTGAACACACCAAAAGCACCCGAAACAATAAGTGATGCATCAATGATATCCCAAGCAAGGCGTCCACCATAGAACGCCCTTAAATACTCCATGACCTGAAAACGTGCCAGAAGATTTTTTGGCAGATCAACCTTGGTAATATGCCCATTCTCAAAAGTACAACCATTGGCCATACGGATAATACCACCCGAAACAATCGTGCGCGTATCTTCGATAAAGGGGATCACAACTCGTGCAATGGAGTCCTGCTCAAGCATAGAATCATTATCAATTGCGCAAAATAATGGAGTCTGGCAATAATTGATACCAACATTCAAAGCATCAGCTTTCTTGCCGTTCTCTTTATCTATCAGCCAAAGATTGGAATGCAGGGCACTTTGATATATCTTTTTCACTTCCTTGGTTTCTAAAAATGAGATCTGAGGAAGAAAGGCCGGCTTCATTTGAAAAGCCTCGATCATTTTTTCTAAGGTATCATCCGTGCTACCGTCATTAATAAATAAAACCTTCATATCGGGATACTGTATCTTTAGCTGACTTTCAACTGAGGCAATACAATTCTCCGATTCATTAAAAGCCGGAGTCAAAAGAGTTACAGGAGGAGCACTTGCCAGCAAAAGTTTATCATTTGGCTGAGTTACCTGAAGACGAAGCATGTATTTTTTCAATCCAAGATAAGCTAAAATATTTAAAGTAAAATACCAAATATTCAAAGTGATAAAATAAATGAAAACCACATAATTAAAAATATTGATCGCTTTTAGAATGCCTTGCAACATTAATACACCATCCGTTTATAAATATCTGTCCATTTAAATTGCTCAATTTCCTCAGATGAAATAAAGGGCAATAAATTTTCCATTTGAAGTTTTTTTGCGGCACTAACTGCGACCTGAACTGAAGTATCATTGAAAAAAATACTAATATCTGCGACTGAAATAACTGACGATAGCGACACATAAGCATTTACCGCGGCTATTCTTACCTGTGGGTGCGGATGAGATAGAAAAGGTTTAACAATATTTACTTTACTATCATCGCCCATTTCCTCCATATATTTGAGACTAGATGCCAACACCATAGGATGTTTGTTGCTTCTTAGGATCTTTTCAAAAATATCCAAACAACCTGAATAATGCATACGGCGAATAGTTTCTATAGCAACCACCTGCTCGTAAGGATGGTCTTGTCTCTCCAAAATAAGCATCCTCAGTATCGGCACAATATCTTCACCCATTTCGACAAGTATATTACTGATATAAACGGGACTAATATACTTGAAAATAAAAAGCATCTTGATCAGGCGTTCTTTTACACGAAAATTATCAATTGTTCTCATTTCTCTAATCATCGTCAGCGACAATTCAATATCTCTGGGATTGAAACGAAGATAACGATATTGATCTTTCGGATGAAACAAACCAAGCAAGTGTACACCGTATAATTGTTTTCTGCGATTTCGGTTTTGTATTAAATGATGCAGTTTTTTATGAGACAGCCTGCCCAATGCCAATAATCGTTCTTTCTCTTTTCCCTTAAGCATATCAACATACAATTCAAGATGTAAAAGATACTCAGTACTGTTTCGCCATTTCAGGTTATTAAAACCCTCTTCAGCACTTATTAAGCCATCCATTACTTCCAGAATTACGGGATCCCATTTTTTAGAACGCCATTTATTTCGTTTATTTTTATATAGGGTTGAAAATCGCAGATATATTGTTACAATGAATAAGGACACAGTTATCAGAAAAAATATGGAGATCATCAGGATAAGTATGATGAGAATAATTTCGTCACGGCTTCCCTGCATAAATTTTGATATAAATGTTGAAATGGCTTCAAACAATATTTTATCCCGTTAATCGTTTCATTCGGGCGGACAGTTCAACCATTGAAAGAGGTTTCATCAAATAATCCTGCGCACCGGCCTGAAAAGCGTTTGCGATCTCATCCTCAAAACCATAACGACTTAACAGCAAAATAGGCTTATCGCTGAGTTCAGGTTCTTGATTGATCTTGCGGACCATATTAATTCCTCCCCCGGGTACCATAGAATCAATAAGAATAGCGGCTATATCTTCTTTAGAAGGATA
>JAUVKP010000073.1 GCA_030596185.1 Fidelibacterota bacterium
GAACCTTCTCTTCCCTCTTCCATCATTGACAGACCGATCACATTTTGCCGATTGGTCATCGAAAGCTGAAGTTCCCAAGAAACAAAGGACAGAGGCTTTTGATCAATATCAATATTTTTAATCAAAGTTTTAGCTCGTATGTCTAGTAAAGCATTTTTCTCAATCGTATTAAAACCTGCCCCATTTATTGCAGTCTGAATTGCTTGCTTTACTCGACTATGCATATCTCCTTCGACTGAAATAACAAAATGAATATCTTTAGCAGCTTTATCTTTTGATTCTGCCAGTTCAGCAAAAGTGTAAATGGGTTTAATGCCTAAGCCCGGTACCAAAACATCCAATTGCTCCTGCATCATTTTATTCCGTCCAGCCCTTAGCCAGGCTATCGTATAATAATGGAGTTTTTCAATTGCATTGTTCGTTCCAAATGCCATGCGGACATAATACTCAATATTTTCTTGCTCACGCTCCATTCTGTCCATTAAAATTCGTGCAGTTTCCGAACGCTTCATGTACCCAAGCGTATAAAAAGACTGGCTTTTGCGATCCCATACAGGTTCAACAAAATAAATATTCACAAGATTTTGATCAGAGATCAAACGAGCTGTCTCTTCAGAATATTCGTAGAAATTTTCAGTGATATTTTTCATGTCCGAGATACTTTCATAACGCTCTAAAATATTCTTTTCAACGGTAATATGGGTACTAAACGTTTGAGCCATATTGATGGTGGCCTGTTCAATGGCTTTTTCGGGGGTTGCTCCCCAGCCTTTTGAAGCTATATAATCTTTTTCAGGGAAATATTCTTCACGGTTATTGTACCAGTCCGGTAAAGATCCGGAACAACTCCAGATCAGGATCAGGGTTAATAATAAAATAAGAACTCGTTTCATAATATATCCTTGACTATCATGCAGGTTAAGAGGAATAACAAATTTTTGTATGAGTAATTTGCGTTAATTATTCAGTATACGCAAATACTAATTCTTTCTATCTTTCTATCTTTCATTTTGTTTCAGAGTAATGTAAATTTTTAAATAAATTAATTAAGCGGGAATATAATGAAAACTACTATCACGTATGAAGAGGCAAGAACACTCTTGGACACTTACCTGAAAACCGAGTATCTCCGGTTTCATTCGAGAGAATCCGAGGTCATTATGCGCGCCTTGGCAAAACATCTTGGTCAAGATGAAGATTTTTGGGGAATCGCAGGTCTTTTACATGATCTCGATCTTGATGAGATCGGTGAAAATATGCAGAGACATGGGATTCATACAGTTGAATTACTCAAGAATGCTGATTATGATATTCCCGAACTTTTCGATGCTATCCTTTCTCATGTAGAAGGTATTGAGGGAGTAATTCATAAGCGGGAAACAGATTTTCAATACATTCTTGCCGGTGCCGAAAGCATTACCGGGCTAATTACTGCTTATGTTATTTTGCGTCCGGAAAAGAAGATCGATGGGCTTAAAGTTAAATCCATCATGAAAAAATTTAAGTCACCTGCTTTCGCTGCAAAAGTTAGTCGGGATTTTATACGCGACGCCGCGGAACATGCTGGTATGGAGTTAACTGAATTTATTGCAATATCCATCGAAGCTATGTCGACTATTGCTGATGAGACAGGAATGTAGCTAAATTTATTTTTCTTTAAGATGGTCTTCGAGAATTTCCATCAAGATCTTTATATTGATGGGCTTGGAAATATGTTCATCCAAAACATTTCCAATTTCTTTATTTCGTATAAAATCCAATGTATTATCACTTATTCCGATAATGGGAATATTTTTTGAAACTTTTCTAATCTCTTCAACGGTTTCATCTGTAAATCCGGGCATATCAGTATCTACAAGTAAAACTTCGGGCATATATCGTTGAAGATGTGATACAATATCATCTTCACTTATGGCCCGGATCACTTCATACTTTCCCATAAGGATAACATTAAGAAGGACAAAACTGCTTTCATCGTCTTCTGCTATCAATACTCTTGTCTTCTTTTCGTTTTTATCTTTATTGAATTTATCAGAATCAATTGGCTCTATTTCGTTAATGTCAATCTTAGCTTTTTTATATTTTAAAGTAAAATAGGCAGTTGTTCCCTCACCTTGAACAGATTCCAGCCAAATTTTACCTCCCATTTTTTCAACAACTGCTTTACTTATTGATAATCCTAATCCAATACCCGAAGAAAAAGGATCAACCTGAACAAATCGATCAAACACCTGCTCGAGCATATTTTGGGGAATCCCAATACCTGTATCTCGAATATAGAATTCCACTATGTCTCTCTTTACTTTAAACCCAAGTTCAATACGTCCCTCAGAAGTAAACTTCTTTGCATTAGAAAGAAGATTTCGTATTACTTGAGTTAAATTGATCTTGTCAATTTGTACTTTGATGTTTTGTATTTCGGTAAAAGAAAGTGTAACGGTTGGTGCTAAGCTTACTCGTTCCTGCGCAAGAATATCTTCACACAATGCCAAAAGATTACAAGGCACCATCTTAATAGTCAATGAATCTGCCTCAATTTTAGATATTTCCAAAATGTCATTGATCAATTTGAGTAGAAGATCATTGTTTTCGTTAATAAATGATAAATATTTTCGCTTGTCCTCCAAGCTCAAATTTTCCCGACCTAAAAGATTTGAAAAACCCACGATTCCATTTAATGGAGTTCGGATCTCATGACTGATGTTTGAAATAAAAGCTGATTTCAAGCGATCTGACTCTTCTGCGCGCTCTTTTGCTTTAATAAGCTCTTCTTCTTGTTTTTTGCGTTCATTAATGTTCATCATGAACCCATTTATCAAGAGACCTTTTCCGTTTTCATCACGCTTTGCAATAACTGCACGGATCTCAACCCACGTAATTTCTTCTTGGAAAGACATTCGGATTTCACTCAATATCGTATCTTGTTCACCCAGTACGGCTTTATTGATATTATCCACATAGGCATCCAGATCATCCGGGTGAATCGAATTTAAATAATAGCTGGATTCAATAGGATCCTCTTTCAGTTTATTGGGATCAATATCAAGTGCAAGCCAAAAGTTATCATCTTTGATCAAAATATTATTTACAAGATCCCATTCCCAGTACGAATTCTTACTGTTCAATAATGTTTCATTTAAGCGAGCTTTACTTACACTAAGTTCAACTTCCTGTTCTTTCTTTGATGAAATATCATTAACGATCGCGTAAATATAACTAATATCATCTTCTTTTAGAAGGTTTAGGATCACTTGAGAATGGAATGAACTTCTATCCCATTTAAACATTTCTAATTCAAAAGGAGCTTTCAATAAATTTTTAATATTCTTTTTCAATTCACTATAATTTTTGAAATATTTTTTTAATGGATAATGCTCAAAATGCTCTTTGGGTGTATTAAATACTTTGAGCGCTTTTTCATTAAAATTGACAACAATACCCGTCTCCAGTTCGAAAATGACGATAGCATTGTTTGCTTGTTCAAAAAGAATATTATAACGGTTTGCCAATCTTTTTGTTTTATTGGCCATTTTTGTTCGTTGAACTTCATAATTTCTATATCTAAAGTGATAAAGTAATAGTAACCAGAACAAAATAAATAGAAGTATTATCAATGCAAGCGTTAAATAGAAATAAGTTCTATACTGCCCGTAAACTGTTAGAGGTTTATTGAAAATGATCGCATCTTCGGGCAAATCGCGAATATCAATATTCCACTTACTCAATTCCATCCAATTAAAATAATAGGCGTTTTTATCTTTTATGGGATTTATGTTATCAAGTAATTCACCAAATAATAATTGCACAGCAAGCTCAGCAGCCTGTTCGCCTTGTACATGAGAAACAGTGACCTTTCCTCCTAAAAATGCATTTTTGACACCAATATCAGTAACGGTAAATATTGGAGAGTTTGAATGAGCAGCCAGTAAAGGATAATATTTATCAGGGTCATAAAAACGATTATCCCCATCAATTTGCCAGATCGAGAACAGTACAATGGTATTTTCCGGGAGAGCCTGAAGTCGTGAACTCAGTTCATCAGTGGTCATTCCGGTACTTCCATCTAAGTAAATAACGTCAATATTCCCCAAGGGAAATGTGTCCAATGCATTAGTGACAAGGTGACGATGTGATAAGCCGGTAATTGAATTATCTGTAACAATAGCAATGTGATCAGTCTCGGGAAATAATTTCAAGCCTAATTCAATATTTTCCTTGAACGGTAAATATTCCTCTATACCAACGATCATAGAACAACTATCAGGGTGCTCTTCATTATCGACACTAACACCGCAATATATAATAGGAACCTTGTGATACTTATGTCCGATATCATATAATGTGTTAAGTGCATTATCGTCTGATACAATGATAAGATCCAAATAATCGGTATCGTAAGCCTCTAGTTTTTCCTTCAGGATCTCATTCCATGATGTTTTATTCACAATTCGTTTAGTATCCATATTTTCAATATGAATCTCAACATTGACATCCCGTTCGTTAAATTTATCTAATATACCCTTAGTAACACCATCTGTCCATGGATGCCCTTGATGATATGAATTAATGACCAATACTCTTTTATTGTAATTCTGATCGAGCTCAGCTTTATTGACCTTTACTTGCTGTTCATCCGCAACTGAAATGATTGGGATAAGCATTATCATGATAAAAATAATACAATAAAAAAATGGGCGTCTCATATATAAATGATCAGCTCTAGTTACATTATTTTGTTTCTTTTGCTTTTCCATCATGCGGGTCATTATCTCTCTCGACCGCTTAAATTATTATTAATACTTATTATAAGCAGAATTACTGGTAAAAAATAGAGATTTATTATGGCATTATATGTTAAAGTAATATTTATTTCCCTGTATTCAAGCGCTTTTCAAGCTGAGCTCTATAATTTTTCAGGTCAATTTTTTTACGAGCCACACCCGTATTAACAGCAGCTTCTGCTACAGCATAAGATTCCCATATAAGCACGCGAGGATCAAAGGGCTTAGGGATCACATAATCCTTGCCAAAAGTAAAATGTTCACCATTGTACGCTTTTTCAACTGCTTCGATACAGGGTTCTTTTGCAAGATCAGCTAAAGCCATAGTAGCAGCCACTTTCATTTCTTCGTTTATCGTTGATGCTTGAACATCAAGGGCACCTCTGAATATAAAAGGAAATCCCAAAACATTATTTACTTGATTTGGATAATCTGAGCGCCCGGTCCCTGCAATAGCGTCCGGCCGAACTTTTAATATTTCTTCATAATGAATTTCCGGAGTGGGATTTGCCATGGGAAATAATATAGGTTTATCTGCCATAAGCTTGATCATATCAGTTGTCACCAAACCACCTACTGAGAGACCAACGAAAATATCGGCTCCATCAAGCGCTTCTGCCAATGTCACCTTATGGGTGTCGGAAACGAATTGTCGTTTTACTTTATCAAGTTCGGCATAGCGGATTTTGGTCAGAATACCCTTTCTGTCACACATAAGAATATTTTTGTGTTTAGCACCAAGATTCTCATAATGTTTAGCGCATGAAATAGCAGCTGCGCCGGCTCCGGAGATCACGATTTTACACTCTGACAGATCTTTTCCCTGTACTTCACAAGCATTAAGTACTGCCGCTCCGGAAATAATGGCCGTTCCATGTTGGTCATCATGAAAAACAGGAATATTCATTTCTTTAATTAGGGTTTCTTCAATATAAAAACATTCAGGAGCTTTGATATCTTCTAGATTAATACCCCCGAAAGTGGGCTCCATCGCTTTAACGATCTTAATGATCTCATCGGGGTCTTTCGTATCTAATTCAATGTCGTAAACATCAACATCCGCAAATCGTTTAAAAAGAACTCCCTTCCCTTCCATTACCGGTTTCCCGGCTGCTGCACCAATATCACCTAGTCCAAGAACAGCTGTACCATTAGAGATAACAGCTACAAGATTACCTTTGTTAGTATATTTATAAACATCTTCGGGATGCTTTTCTATTTCAAGGCATGGATCTGCAACACCCGGAGTATAGGCCAGGCTAAGGTCTTCCTGGGTTTCGCATTTTTTGCTCGCCCTTACCGTTAATTTTCCAGGTATGGGTTTGGCGTGATATTCCAATGCCTGTTCTTTTGTGATCATGATCTCTCCAAGTTGATATTGTTTCCCTCTAACGATATGAAATTAATAAAATTGATAAATGATAACAAGAATATTGAAAGAAGAAATTATGAATTATGAATTATGAATAATGGATAATGAATAATGGATAATAATTCAATACCTTACATCTATATTTAATTTTATCTTGATTCTTGTTTCCATTTTTTTCGGCTTTA
>JAUVKP010000283.1 GCA_030596185.1 Fidelibacterota bacterium
AAATTTGGTTTGCGTAAATGTGAAAACATAAAATTATCCTTTATTATGCCCCGATATCAAGAAGTCGTTTTGCTTCTTTTACGGCTTGATTAGCATTCTTAGCATAACCCTCAGCACCGATCTCTTCAGCAAAAGCGGGGGTAACGGGAGCTCCGCCAATAAATACTTTATTATCAAGATCGTTATTACGCAAGAGATCAATCACGCCCTTCATGTTTTTCATGGTGACCGTTAATAATGCCGACATACCTACAATAGCTTCAGGATTATTTTTAGCAGCTTCAAGGAATTTTGGGGCTGGAATATTAATACCCAGATCTTCAATTTCAAATCCTGCGCCCTCCAGCATCATGCAAACAAGATTTTTTCCAATATCATGCAGATCGCCCTGAACGGTTCCAATAATGACTTTTCCCAATATCAGATCACTGCCTTCAAGCAAGAATGGTTTGATCTGTTCAAGTCCTGATTTCATTGCCTTTGCGGAAAAAAGCATTTCCGGGACAAAGATCTCATTATTTTCATAACGCTGCCCTACAATGGTCATTGCAGGAATAAGTCCTTGTGTTAAAATATCTTCAACATTTATTCCTTCGGTAATCGCCCGTTGGGTAAGCTCGCGAACACCCTCTTGTCCTTCCATATTTTTAGGGAATTTTGAGGTGGCATCAATGTGTCCCTGTACAACACAATGCTTGATGGATTCAAGTATTGTCATAATCTCTCCTTAGTCATTTTTTTAAGCAAAAGAATATATTGCATATATGACATACTTTCAATAGAAAACGGGATTTGACGGGCAAGTATTGAAGAATTGAGGAAACATTAACAAATTAATCAACAATATGTCTGTTTTGCGACAAATGATAAAAATTAAAAAATGCAAACATGGGTCATCAATAGTCATTTTATAGATGTTTTTAATTTAAAAATTCCCTAAATTTTCAACAAATAATAGTTGTCATTAAAGGAGTACAAATGAAACAACTCAAAAATATTCTTCTCGATATTAAGAAGCTGGAATCTGCCGCATCTGTATTGCATTGGGATCAAGAAACTTATATGCCCGAAGGTGGCGGGGATTTCCGCGCAGAAGTATTGGCTTACCTTAGTCTAATGGGACACCAAATGGCCACCGGTCAAAAACTTAAAGACGAATTGTCGCGCCATATAGATTATAATTCGGGCGATCTGGTTAACATTACTTTAAGCAACGAAGAAAAACGCCTGGTAGAGTTAGTCCGCAAAGACCTAAAAAAACAAGTTGCCCTACCGGATGATTTTGTTGAGAAAATGTCCAAGCATACATCTGCAACGCAGCAGGCGTGGATCAAGGCCCGGAAAGAAAAAGATTTTTCTGCCTATGCACCGTTCTTGGAAAAAATGATCAAGCTTAAAAAACAAGAAGCTGAATACTATGGTTATGAAGATAAACCTTATGACGCCCTCTTGGATGGTTTTGAACCGGGTATGACAACAAAACGTGTTGCTGCCTTATTTGGCGGACTCAAAGAGCGCTTAGTAAAATTAGTGGAAGAGATCAATTCCGCGAAACAAATTGATGATGCTGTTTTACAGCAATCATTCAATACAAATGAACAATGGAAGTTCGGTATGAAAATTGCCGAAGCCATCGGCTTGAATATGAAGAGTGCTCGCCAGGATGTATCCGCGCATCCATTTACGATCGGTCTTCATCCCGAGGATGTTCGTATTACAACACGACTTAATGATAAAATGCTACTATCGGGTTTATTTTCCACGATTCATGAAAGCGGACATGCCATCTATGAACAAGGATTACCCAAAGAACAGTACGGCACACCGCTTGGTGAAGCTGCTTCATTTGGAATTCATGAAAGTCAATCGCGTTTATGGGAAAATGTCATTGGGCGATCAAAAGAATTTTGGACCTATGCCCTTCCACTCTTAAAAGAACATTATCCTCAATTAAAGGATGTAAACGTAGCCGACTGGTACCGCATGATCAATGTTGTCAGACCCTCCATGATCCGTGTTGAATCTGACGAGGTTTATTATTCTTTACACATTATGCTTCGCTTCGATGTTGAAAGTGCCATCATAAACGGTGATGTAAATGTTAATGATATTCCGGCTTTATGGAATGAAAAAATGAAAGAATATTTTGGTATCACACCCAAAGATGATGCCGAAGGTGTTTTGCAAGATGTGCATTGGTCATTTGGCGGATTTGGGTATTTCCCCTCTTATGCCATGGGCAATCTTTATGGCGCACAGATCATGGAGCAGGCGGAAAAAGAAATTCCCGAATTATGGAAAAAAGTCAGTAAGGGTGAGTTTTTGCCGCTCAAAAACTGGTTGAATGAAAAGGTTCATACACACGGTCGTTTTTATGATCCGGAAGATCTGATCAAGGTCATATCAGGTGAGCCACTGAGTGCGGATCCATTTATGAAGTATCTTGAGAAGAAATACAAAGAGATCTATAAGCTGTAGACCTCACACAAAGGCACAAAGAAGAAAAAGGCACAAAGATCAATAATGCTCTGAGCTCTGAGAAGGATGAGGT
>JAUVKP010000223.1 GCA_030596185.1 Fidelibacterota bacterium
AAACCTTCGATATGTCTGAAAATATCCAGTATGCTTTATGTTGCATTCCATAAAAAAGAATTGGAAAAGATCATCATGGAAAGCAGGGGCTTGTAAATGCCCATCACTATCATTGAAATAAAAGCACGCTGCAGCGAACAAGATAATATCCGTGATATCTTGAGTGGGGAAGGAGCGGACTTCAAAGGACTGGATATACAGACGGATACTTATTTCCGTGTGCATCATGGTCGATTAAAGCTGCGTGAAGGCAATATCGAGAATAATCTCATCCATTATGACCGTCCGGATCAGGAAGGTCCAAAACAGTCGAATGTGCTTTTATACAGATCAACTCCGGATTCAAATCTAAAAGGCATTCTCATGAAGGCTTTGGGTGTTTTGGTTGTGGTAGAAAAGAAACGCGAGATCTATTTTATCAACAATATCAAATTCCATATTGATACCGTAGCAAGTTTGGGCGAGTTTATTGAGATCGAAGCCATTGATGAAGATGGATCTATTGGAAAAGAGCACTTACAAGATCAATGCGAAAGTTACTTAAAGCGATTTGGAGTGAGTGACGAAGATCTTATCGCCTGTTCATATTCTGATCTTTTATTGAATAAATAATCCCAAATTATAAATAGTAAAAATGTGCCTTTGCAATTTAATTGCAATCAATATCCGCTACTATGTAAAAAATACTTGCTCATTGCAAGGGCCATTATTGCCCTTGGAGTTGTTTTTACAACAACATTAGGTGAACATCTTGGCTCGCTGGGTATTGTTTTCATTGCTGTTGGCGGATTGTTCTTCATTATCAGTATGAAACAGAAAAAAGAGGTGGATGAAGACGAATAAAACAAAAGATCTTGAAAAGAATGTTGTGATTGTTTAATAATTGCTTGTTAGTCTGATGAAATATTCGTAAATATGAAAAAATAAATTACAGCTGAATAGTTTACTTATATGATGAAAAAAAGAACTATTTCATTATATCAAATAATAAAAAATATTCTCTAACAAAAAAAAGGAGAGAAAGATGAAAAAGATCGTATTACTCTCACTCTCAGCACTATTGATGCTTGTTCTGTTCACCGGATGTGGAGAAAGTATCATGGCTGTTGAAACAGAAACGGTAGTTGCCGAAGATATACAGGTTCCTGAATTGGCGAAAGCCGGAGGTGTTTATGATGAGTATGGGTACAATTACAATGCTCATTTATTTAACGGTTCTTATTTCAATGTCTATGCGAAAGAACCCGGTTTCCCGCCTTATGAAGGTGATGCAGAAGCTTATCTCGCTGAAAATCCTACTGCAGCAAGTCATTGGGCATGGCCGTACCGTGAAGTCAACCTGCTGATGAAATGGAATGAAGCCTGGTTGTCCCGTGATAAAGTTCGTCATGAAGGCTATGACAGCTATATCGGGTCGGGTGCATGGCTGACCAACCACCAATCCGGTGGAGATAAAAAAGATCATTGGACCTATTTTTGCAAGATCGTTGCGGCTCCTGCCGATGCCGTGAATGAAGGCAACATTTGGTATGCAGCTGATGGCACTGAGATCGGTCCGGTCATCTGGGGTTCGTTTGCAATCATACAAGAAGTGGAAAGTGGAACAGGCGCAACTTATATTAGCCCTGTAGGACCCGGATTAGGAAAGTGGTAAAATAATATTTATAGTATTAAAATAGAAGGGTGCTTTCCGGCACCCTTTTTTGATTTAATAATTGTGATTATCTAATTTAAATCTTAAAATGTATTTATTAAGTTAAATAATAAAAAAGTAAACACTAAAAAGGAAGGTTGTTATGAAATCGAAACAGATTCTTTTGATGAGTTTAGTTATCTTTTTTATACTCATTAGTTGTTTTGACCCGCCACCGCAAGAGGAAGAATCAACAGGAAATTTGGTTTTTCAAATATTAACATGGAGTTCATATGAATCAAGTATGAACAAAACGGCTGTTGATACATATACCTGTCCAATAGTAGATATTCTTCATCTTATACCTCGTATTGAGTTTACCAAAGATACGATTTATCATCTAGGACCGGCAAACCAGGAATGGATTACATTTTATGAATCTGATAGAGAGATGTTGCATACGGAAAGAGATATCAGCGGAGTACTGGATACAGGGACATATAAAGGAATGAGACTGTTTCAACGGAATCTAATGTACTGGATATGTACTCATCCCGATGATCCTGAAGACACCTTGGTATTTGCTGATTGGAACTATCAAGATACCAGCATAATTGGATTATATGATACATTGTACAATATATTTGGTACGGATGGACTTTATTATGTTAACAATAGTTTGTTACATAATGTAAACTTAGACAGTACATCTGGAGATGACGAACGGATCGGTTGTTATTTTAAAATCCTTCCGGGGAAAACAACTCTCGTAACAGTTCGTATGAATCTTATATCTCTGGATTGGATTGATAAAAATGAAGATAGTGTTTATACATTTTTAAATACTACTTTAGATCGTTTATATAATTGGCAAACACCATTTGACAGCATTATTACTATGTCCGATTTTATTGTTGAATATTTACCTTAGAAAGATTAAGCAGTGGTGACTGTGAATATTCAAGCACCCTTTTATTTGCAATAATCAGCAGATCTAAAAATCAACGGTTCAACAAATCAACGGTTCAACAAATCAACAATATTTATTTTGTCTAAATGTTAAAAAAATAGTATCTTGCCTGATGAAATATAAGGCAAATTATGATCAAAGATATCTTAAATAAATCACAATTGACAAAAGATGATATTGTTAACTTGCTAAAGACTCAGGGAGATGATCGTCAAGAATTTTTCGAATATTCCGCAAAGATCAAAGAAGAATATGTGCAAAATAAGGTCTATCTGCGCGGATTGATCGAATTTTCCAATATTTGCGGTAAGAATTGTTATTATTGTGGAATTAGACGATCCAACACCAAGGTTAAACGATATAAGCTTTCCGATGACGATATTCTGAATGCAGCGTATTATGCCCATAAGAATAATTACGGTTCGATCGTCATGCAATCCGGTGAATTGGAAAGCAAGAAATTCACATCACGTGTAACAAGTTTACTCAAAAGGATTTCAGA
>JAUVKP010000096.1 GCA_030596185.1 Fidelibacterota bacterium
TTTTTCCTTTTTATCAATTATTATGAATACTATTTTGGGAATCCTTTTTGGAACAGACATACCTGTTCCCTACACTTTAAATAATATATTTCACCGATTACCAACACACAATTCACAACGGTTTACAGATTACTGTTTACAGTTTACTGTTTTTATATTCCGGTAAATGCTTTTACAACATCAATCAGAAATTCGGGTTTATGTTTGACCACTTGTGAGAAAATACGAAAGAATGATCGCTTGTCTTCACTTATTTTGAGAATTTCATCGCCAATATTATTATAATCCTCATCATTCATTTGATATACAACATCCTTGATCTTGTATTGACTTTCATGTCTTTTACCAATGATTTTATAAATTTCTTTTTCGTATTTCTTAAATATCTTTTCAATTTTCAAAGGATCATCACAGGCTTCAATTGCTGCTTTTCCGGCCAATACACCGCTATCAATGGCATGGCAAATTCCGCCACCGTTCAATGGATTAACCATCCTGCCGGCATCACCCGCAATGAGCATATTTTCTTTACAGAGTGTTTTAAGGGTTAATGAAACCGGTACACCTCCGGTTATATACTTTTGGACAGAGACATGTGGATAATAAGTAGCTAAAAATTCATCCAGATATTCTTTAGAATACTTTTCAGTTGAAGCATATTTACCATTAATTCCCAATCCAATATTTGCACAATTATTTGCTTTCGGAAAGGCCCATGCATATCCGCCCGGTGCATAATTTGTCCCGATGTATATATAAAGCGCGTTTTCCTTCAAATTGACATTTGAAGCTGTTACCTGAACGCAGGGCTCAATGTCTTTTGCTTTAAGTGTTGTATCAATTCCCATTTTTCGGGCAATGCGGCTTTCCACACCATCCGCTGCGATCACGACAGATGCATAATATTCATTTATCGTGCCATTCTCGTCAACTTTTACACCCTTTGCGGATCCATCATCATTATGAATAAGATCGATCACATTAGCTTTCATCATGATCTTAGTACCCAATTCACTGGCTTTTGCCGCCATATCGTACTCAAAGAGATCGCGATTGAGAATAAACCCGGAATATTTTTCATTGCTAAGTTTTATTTCTTTACCATTTGGCAGAACAATAATAAAGGAATCAGTTCTTGCTGCGACCCATCGTTTTTCTACAGGTAAATATTTATTTATATCTTCTTCACCGCAAGCTTCGGCACAGCGTACAGGAACTCCCATTTCGCGTTTTCGTTCGCAGAGAAGAACAGATTTTCCCGCTTTTGCAATTTCCCAAGCGGCAAAAAGTCCGGCAGGACCACCGCCCACAACGATCACATCCCAATTAATCTTCATTTTTTACCTCCAATGCTGCGATCGGACACATTTTCACACAGATACCGCATTCGGTACAAGCTTCGTGGTCAACGATCACCTTAAATTCACTAAGCATCAGGGCATCTGCGGGACAAACTGCAATGCAGGTCCCACATTGATCACAATGTTGCAATGGAATGATCATGATCAACTCCTTTATTTTTGGATAGCCGCAGCAGTTAAATATCCTAAGCCACTGCCTGCAATATCATAAACCAGGTCTTTCCAGCTAAAAATACTTTTCTTAGAAAAAACATCATATAATTCTTTCCCAAGTGAAAAAGATAAACTTATTCCAAGGGATATCTGTCTTGAATTTTCACTTTCGACCAAAAACATATGCTCAAGGGTAAAACTACTCTGTAAAGTCAGAAAGTAGGCTGTTGACAAATGCATCCATTTATCTTTTGAAAACCATTTATCGGTTGGCTGATATAATGTGAAAGGTTTATCTGACTTTTCGTGGTCGATACCCTGTTGTATATTGTGAGTTTGAACATCATAATATTTAACATCTGAGATTTTAATTCGTGTAACACTTGAATCTATCTGATTTTCCTGAGCTGACAGGAAAGAAACAAAAATAAGAATAAAGACAAGGAAGCGTTTCATTATAAAACTCCTATAGCGCTTAGAAATACTAAAAGGATAAGGACAGGTGCGATAAATTTTACTAGGAAGTACCATACATTTGAGGTTTTTCTGTTAAATTGGGTATCACGGACACCATGAAATAATTCTCCAATGATCTCTTGTTTTGAAATATACCAGCCAATAAAGATCGCTACAAGCATTCCACCTAAAGGCAATAAAACATTTGCTGAGAGATAATCCATCATATCAAACCAATTAAGACCGAATATTCTAAAACTACCAAATTCTCCAAAAGACAGAGCCGAAGGGATCCCAAGAATGAATATGCTCCCTGATAATAACACAACAGAAGAATGACGTTTCATTTTAAATTCATCCATCAATGTAGAAACCAACATTTCAAGTATTGAGATCGTTGAAGTTAAAGCAGCAATAGAGAGTAAAATAAAGAATAAGGTAGAAAAAACATTACCACCGGGCATCTGCGAAAAGACAGCAGGAAGAACATTGAAAACAAGTCCCGGCCCGCCTGCAGGATCAAATCCCATAGCAAAAACCGATGTAAATATTGCTAATCCCGCCAATAAGGCGATAAAAGTATCCAATAAGGCTATCATGATCCCACTAAAGAATATATTTTCATCTTTCTTAAGATATGAACCGTAGGTCAACAGGACACCCATACCAACCGAAAGTGTGAAAAAAGCATGTCCTAAAGCCATCAGAACTGTTTTAAAACTTACTGTACTCCAATCGGGTTTCAGTAAAAAAGTTAAACCTTTATCAGCCCCTTCAAGGGAAACTCCCCAGAGTACAAGAAATAGTAAAATGATAAAAAATATTGGCATGAGGAATTTTGCGATCTTTTCTATGCCATTTCTAACACCAAAGTAGACTACAAAACCACCAAGAACCACAAAAAGCAGCTGCCATGAAATGATCCACCCGGGATTACTTACCAAAGAATTAAAATGTACACCTGCGTCCGCTGAAGATTGAAAAGAGCTTATTTTTCCGGCTATCGATTCTACGATATACCCCATTGACCATCCTGCGATCACATTGTAATAAGAAAGGATCACTAAACCGGTAATGAAAAACAAGCCACCAACAGTGACCCATAAGTTTCTATGTTTTTTTGCCAAATGTTTAAAAGTAGAAATAGGGCCTCGCTGTGAATTCCGCCCCAAAAGAATTTCCGCAATTAAAACAGGTAACCCGATAACAAGAATACAGATCAAATAAATAAAAATAAATGCAGCACCGCCGTTCTCTCCGGTGATGTAAGGGAATTTCCAAATATTCCCAAGTCCCACAGCCGAACCTGCCGCGGCAAGAATAAACCCTAACTTATTTCCCCAATGTTCCCTTTTCCTTTCCATATGTTCCTTTTTTAGAATTCATAACTTAGTTGAATTCCATTGATTTTTGGATCCGGCTCAAGTATCAACCTCTCATTTGGGAAAGCACTTAAATGCGCATCTACATAAGCATCCATCAAGGAATAGACATATACCGCTGCAAAAAACCAGGTAAACTGCTTTGCGGTAGATAATGCTTCAGTAGATGTTATACCGGCATCAATATCATTATAATAATCCAAATAATGATACACAGCATATCCACCTAAAGCTAATTCCGCCCCCATGAAAATGCTGCTTTTTAAGTATTTCCCATTATATAATTGCCCACCCCCAGGGAATATTGTAGATAATCCTACTGCCAAGACAGGGGATTTCATTTTTCCCTGAAAAACGACAAGTGTATCGGCTTCATCTGCCAATAGCGATCCACAAAGCAGGATCAAAACAATTATGATCAAACACTTTTTCATTTTATCATTGCGATAGCTTCAATTTCAATATCTACATCTTTGGGTAAACGCGCAACCTGTACAGCTGAACGCGCAGGTGCATTCTCGGGGAATACTTCCGCATAAACTGTATTAACATTGGCAAATTGTGTTAAATCTTTCATAAATACTGTGGTTTTAAAAATAGTATCTTTTGAACCACCCGCAGCTTCTACAACAGCTATCACGTTCATTAAGGCAGCTTTAGCTGCTTTATCAATATCATTTTCGATCAATTTTCCTGTTTCCATATCAACGGGTAATTGCCCTGAAGTAAAAATTAATTCACGATTTGTAGTTCCTTGTGAATATGCCCCGATCGGTGCGGGTGCTTTATCTGTTAAAATGATCTCTTTCATATTGTGACTCCATGTTTAAAATTATCCGTTAAAAATGAGCATTTTTTGCCGAATTTCAAAATAAAATTCCATGTGTTCTTGATTTTAGATTTATTCGATATTTTGATTATGTAGAGACGCAAGATTTTGCGTCTCTACATTAACAATATTATTGTTTACAGGTAATAAAACCTTTAAATTATCAGGAAATACTAAATATCGAGGTGAAAATATGAAAAATGATTATGTGTGTCCGTTTTGTAAAGGCCATTTAAAAGTAAAGAACAGTGTTATTTTTTCTGCCCGGAAACCCAATGGAGAAAGAGGAATTCTTCTTCTGAGTCCTGAACTTGGTAATTATTCGGTCAGGAAACATCGCACTTTCAAGCTTGAAGACGGTGACAAGACAGATCTTTATTGTCCAATCTGCCATGCAAATCTTATGGCACAGAACTACAATAATAATCTCGCCCGTATCATCAGCATTGATGAATATGGTGATGAAAACATCATCCTGATCTCTGAGATCGTTGGAGAACGATGTACTTATGTTATCCATGGAAAACAGATAGATCGTTTTGGTGATGATGAACCAAATTATTTTGGTGCGGGTACCGAATTTTAAATTCCACAAACTAATTGATGTAATATGTAGAGACGCAGCATGCTGCGTCTCTTTTTTATTTGCAAAATATTTATATTTTAAGATTGTTATACCCTAAATACATTGTAAAGACATGCCATGGCATGTCTTTACAAAATTATTCCTCTATAATCGCAAAGCCATCCGCTGTAAGCGGATGGCTTTGCATTATTTTACAATTTTAAATATTACGCGTTATGATTTAGTAATCAAATTGAGCAATCCACCCGCATCCAGCATCTCTTGAGCAAAATCAGGAAGTGCTGAAAAGGTATAAACTTTTCCATTGCTCAGGTCTTTTATTTCACCTTTTTCAATGCTTATTTCTATTTCGGAGCCACTTAGGATATGCTCACTAACTCCTTGACATTCAATAGCTAAGAAACCGTTATTAATGCAGTTTCGATAGAATATTCTTGCAAAAGAATCTGCGATAACCGCTTTAACACCGGCACCTCGTAAAGCCCAAACGGCATGCTCACGAGATGAGCCGCAA
>JAUVKP010000116.1 GCA_030596185.1 Fidelibacterota bacterium
CCAAAGTGACCTACAGGTTTTACACTGTATTTTGCTTTAGTCATGGTTCGTAAAGCTAAGCGCGTTATGTATGAACTATCGTTTTGCTTCATGACTTTTTCAAGTGTCTTCTGGAATTTCTTTGAGGTGATGGGAAGTCCAAAAAAGGATATATTCACGCCAAAAGCATCCATTAGAGCAAACCATTCATAAATATTGTCAGCTTCCGGGATATCATGAATGCGGTAAATAAAGGGGACCGATGTACCGCGAGTGCGGGCAAATTTTGCTACGGATTGATTGGCAAGCAGCATGAATTCTTCAACAATATGGTGACTCCACATTCGATCTCTGAGACGAATACTTGATGGGACACCTTTATCGTTTAATTCATATACCGGTTCAGGAAGATCAAAATCAATACTTCCTTCATCTTTTCTTTTTTTCTTCAGGATCTTTGCTAAGGTACTCATCTGATGCAATTCAGTATAAAATACTCCCTCTTTGGCATCTAGAATATCTTGCACATTTCGATAAGTAAATCTCTGTTTACTATGTATTACTGACGGAAATATCTCATATTCTAAGCATTTGCCCTCAGGTGATACTTTCATCATGGCTGTCATAGCCAATCGATCTGTATGGGGTTGAAGTGAACATAATACCGTGCTTAGTTTCTCCGGTAGCATATGAACAACATGATCGGTAAAATATACTGATGTACCACGATTTAAAGCATCATCATCCAAGGGTGTTGATTCCCTTACATAGTGACTTACATCAGCAATATGTACACCCAACAGGTAATTTCCGTCATCAAGCATTTCGATAGAAACAGCATCATCAAAATCACGTGCATCGTCCGGATCAATGGTAAAACAAACAAGGTCACGAATATCTTTTCTTCCGGATTCATCCGGTATCTCAAACTCCATCTTCTCAACTTGTTTCAATGTTTCGGGAAGAAATGCATCAGGAATATTATGCTTATTTGCAACCATAATGGCATCAAATTCAGGAACATCATCTTTTCCGACAATACTGACTATCTCTCCATGATGCCTTTCCCCGCCTTTTCGCCAATCCAGTATCCTGACTAAAATATAATCACCCTCTTGCGGGCTAAGATCATTCAATTCATCGATCACAATATCTGTCTGTAAATGAAATATAGCCGGAATACCCAGAGCATAACCGCGAAGATTATGAAAAGTACACATAAAAACATCTTTCCCGCGGGAAATGATACGCTTTACATGTCCCTCTTCATCCTTACGACTACCATGTTTTTGATGTAATATTACGGCAACCGTATCTCCGTGACAAGCCGTAGCAATATTGTGCTCTGAAATAAATATTTTCTTTTCATCGAGCGTATGGACAAAAGCAAATCCCCGGGGATGCATATCCAGAGTGCCAATGACTTCCCCACGCTGATCGATCAATCCATATGTATTCCCATGAAAACGATATAATTTTCCATCACGAGTCAACTGCTTAATAGCATCACGGAAAAAAGTATATTCAGCACTTCCGATCCTCATGCTTTTTGCTAATTGCTTGATCTTCAGTCGAACATTAGGATGTTTTTTAAAATGAGCGAGAATGATTTTAGAATAGTTCTTCATTGACGGAAGATAAACAATGAAGTTGGAAATTGATAGGGGAAAATAAAATGGTTTAGGGGCAACATTTCCTGTCATACCTTTCATATTTCACGTTTCACAATTTTTGTCAAACTAACTTTATACTTTGTACTTTATACTTGGCTTCCGATGTGTTATATTTAGCGTATCTGTTAATCACCTGAAATCAGGTAAGTAAAAAGGGGTCTTCATGGCCAGATATGCATCAAAGATCGGACGAGTCATCGGTATTATTATTATAGCTGCCATCGTGGGAGGTGCATTAGGGCATTTATTCGCAAATGTTCTCCCTGAAGGATCGGTCAAAGACTTCTTTTCAGTAAATTTCCCCATCGGATTCAATAATTTCACATTGAATTTGTGGTTCATTGAATTCACTCTAGGATTTCGCATCCATGTGAATTTTCTGAGCGCGATCGGAGTGCTGATCGGCTATTACATTTTACGCTTCACCCGCTGAGTCAAGAGGACATGATGACAACATCTATCCAGGATTTTCTGAAAAAATATAATGAAACCCGTGATTTGAATATTATGACCACAGTTGACGAACCTTGGCTTAATGAACATGCTGCAAAACAAGCAAACGTTCAGGGAGCACTCTCGGGTAAGTTGATCGCTATAAAAGATAATATCAATGTTAAAGGACTGCCAAATACCTGCGGTTCCAATTTCTTAAAAAACTATATCGCACCCTATGATGCCACCGTGATCGAACGCATTAAAAAAGCCGGTGGAACTATTGTTGGAAAAGCAAATCTAGATGAATTCGCAATGGGTTCATCAACAGAATATTCTGCCTTTGGCGCTACAAAAAATCCTATAAATCCCGACCATGTCCCCGGTGGATCAAGCGGTGGATCAGCAGCGGCTGTAGCAGCAGGGCTTGTTGACTATGCACTGGGATCGGACACAGGCGGCTCTATTCGTCAGCCTGCCGGATTTTGCGGAGTCGTCGGTTTAAAACCCACCTATGGTCGTGTATCCCGTTATGGGCTTACTGCTTTTGCCTCATCTCTTGATCAAATAGGTCCTATTACCCGAACCGTGAAACAATCTGCCGAATTGTTGCAGATCATTGCAGGTAAAGATGAAAAAGATGCGACTTCAACGGATATTGACGTTGATGATTATATTGGAAAGATCGATAATGATACGGTAAAGACCATTGGCGTTCCTTTTCATCTACTTAAAGACGGTTTACATCCCGATGTAAAAACCCGGGTTGATGAAAGTATAGAAAAATTAAAGAAATCCGGTAAAACGATCAAAGAGATCACATTGCCGCATCTCTCCTACTCTATTGCCGTTTATTATATTCTTGCTACAGCTGAAGCATCCAGCAACCTGGCTCGTTTTGATGGCGTGCGTTATGGCGCAAGAACATCCAAAGACGCTGAAAGTATAAATGACTTCTATTCGGTCAACCGTGAATTCGGTTTTGGAGCCGAAGTTAAACGACGTATCATGTTGGGGACCTATGTACTGTCATCGGGATATTACGATGCCTACTACGCCAAAGCTCAAAAAGTCCGCAGACTGATCTATGAAGATTTCCAAAAAGCATATAAAGATGTCGATACCATCATTTTACCGACCTGTCCGACTCCTGCATTTAAGTTGGGCGAACATGTTAATAATCCAATGGCTATGTACTTGAGTGATATTTTTACCGTTTCAGTCAATATTGCCGGGATACCGGGATTATCTGTCCCAATTGGAGATGCGGCTGACGGACTTCCGGTGGGGCTACAGATTTTAGGTAATCTTTATGAAGAAACCCGTATCCTGCAACTCGGTAAAACCATTGAATCTTTACAATAACTTATCACCAGATATTTCATGATATGATGACGATCAAAAAAATCCTATATACTTTCCTCTTGATCGCATTTGCGCTCAACCCTATATTCGCAAAACCTGCAGATATACAAGCTACTCGGACTTTTCTAAAACCTTTCCAAACATTTGGAAATACGTCAAGGCCTATTCGCGCAAAAGAGTATCTCTCTCCTAGCGGTCGTTTTTTAATTCATTATGATAATTCAGGTTACAATGAGGTACCCCAAGATTTTACGTATAACGACTCAATCCCCGATTTCGTGATCAAAGCCGCAGAATACCTCGACGGATCATTTGCGGAATTACATGATTCTTTAGGATACAATATACCACCTACCGACAATATTGAATCACCGGAAATTGACGTATACTTTCGTTCAGACTACATGTATTACGGAGTGACTCAGCCGGAAAATGAGGTTGAACCGGGATCAAATGTGTGGACATCCTACCTTTCGCTCAGTACACGTTTAAATGATTCAACGATTTTTTATACTTACGGACTTGAGGGTCTGAGCGTCACTTGCGCACACGAACTATTTCATGTTTTTCAGCTGGGATATAAGTTCAGGAACGGCGATATATTTTATTTTGAAATGTCATCTGTTTGGTTCGAAGAACATATGTTCCCAGAAGTAAATGATTATCATAGTTATTTCAACAGTTACGCAAGTGACTGGAATTATGCCATAAATAATGGCCGTCTCGACTACGATAATGTCGGTTTTAATCTCTATCTCGATAAACGATTTTCCTCCACAGGTGCTAATATAATTCATAATATTTGGAACCGGATCGTGGATACATCGGCCTTACAATCTATTCGGGATGAACTCGAAGATCAAGGATCTACTTTCGAAGAAGCATTAAAAGATTGGGGAAGTGCGCAAATCTTATGCGGTCCAAATTCTGCAGATAACTTCCTTTATCCCTTTGATGATGCTGTTGACATGGAAACGATCTCCTTTGACAATAATACTTCCAATATTATCACGTCTTTAGGTGAAAATATCAGCCTTCCGGCAGATCCGATGGTTTCATATTTTAAGATCATTGGATTACCCGATCAAATATTATTATTTGAAACACTATTTCCGGCAGGAACCGATGCCAATTTAATCTGTCTTGACGGACATCAAAGTGAAGTGCGTCATATAGGCACCACTCCACTGGTTATTGATGGAGGAGAATTCAATGATTGTATCATTGCTATCGGTTCAGATGCTGATGATGTTACAGGTTTCTT
>JAUVKP010000071.1 GCA_030596185.1 Fidelibacterota bacterium
AATTCGTATCGTAAACTATAGCGCATTGTATTGGCTAGAGGATGGCCTTCTGCTCCACCTGTATAGGCAAAATCAAAGCCTAGACCTTTGTAGATAAATCCGAATCCAATTGTGGGACTCATGACGTCACCTTCCCGGTCATATATAAAGCCTGCGCGAAGGGCAAACATTTTATTGTAAACATATTCAATACCGGTATTTAGGATTATTTCACGTAATTCATTGCTGAACTTACCTGTTTCTTGTGACCCGACTTCAGCGACATCAACGGCGAACTGTCCGGCATTATTACCAAACTCACCCCAGCCTACATCATTTCCGGTCGCACTGTATTCTCCCGGACCGGTTACAGTTGCATCTGCATCGACATTTACCCAGCGAGCTTCACCACCATCTTCAGCAGGTGTCACATAATCGATATATTCGCCATATGCATTATACCAGCCTTGTTTGACTCCATCTTCATCGTAACCGCCAATGAGTCCGTCACCACTGTAGTCGATATCACCTGCATATTTCCAATCATCCGTAAAGGAAGTAAATATACCGACAAACCAATTATCTGTATAACTTTCTTCGCCTAAAATCGAGTCGGAAGGCTTACCCAGTTCGATAATATAGTTGTTATTAACATCCATAGCAGGATGAGAGCTAGCGAGAATGCGATTCATATCAAAAACAAAGGAGAGGTCATTGTGTTCTTGTTTAAGAATGTTAACATTGAAACCCATTTTTAAGTTCGTGGGTTGAGGGTCTGCCTGGGCTTTATCAACAAAGGCAATTTTGGGTCCAATATTTGAAATGGCAAAACCCAGATCCAAATGATCATTGAGCAGATTGCGGATCTGATAACCAAAATCAAAACCCAGGTGGAAGGAATCTCCATTACCCTGTTCGACACCGGCGCCAACCGGACTTAACATTTGATATGCAAATTTTAGGTTAATACCAATAGCTGAGTTTTCAGTGACTTTTGTGGCATAAGATGCACTGACAGCCGTCATGTAAGAAATAAAAGTTCCCAAACTGTTGCCGTATTCATCTGTCCATACTTGTTCACCAAGGTTCAAATAGATGGCATGTCCGCCAAAAGTACCGACATTTGGTACATGGTATCCACCTGTCAGAAAAGTGTAATACATATCATTGACTAGATTAGGTAACCATTTGGAATACATAGCACCGATCTCATTTTTTTCCATGTATGCCAGACCGGCCGGGTTATAATAAGAAGCATATGCATCATCAGCTATAGCAACCTGAGCTTCGCCCATAGCCTCTGCACGTGCACCGGGAGCGATCAAAAGCCAAACGGCGCCGGTATTGGTAATGGCATATGCCGAGGACACGGTCAACATGATTCCCAGTGCGATCAAAAATACTTTACGTTTCATAAAACATCTCTCCTAATAAAAAATGAGCGATCTTATAACGCTCATAAATGCGTATCGTTATAAGATGCAATACCTTAAATTAATCTTCTTTTCTTTCAAGCATCTTTAACGAACGGATATGTGTATGTGTACCTCTTTCATTTGTCGCTCTAAATATTGCCAATTATTCCATAAATGTCAATTAAAAAATAGCTATTTATCAAGCTTATCCGTTTTGCTCCAGATCTTGAATTCTGCGGTTAAATTCTTCAACAGATTCAAAATCATGGTAGACTGATGCAAATCTGATATAAGCAACCTTATCAATATTTTTCAACGCCTCGATCACCACTTCACCAATTTGTTTTGATGGGATCTCAACCAAACCTTCGCTAAGTATCTTATTTTCAACACTTTTAACGATGGTATGAATGCTGTCCATGGAGACGGGACGCTTAACGCATGCGAGTGAAATACTGCGGATCAGTTTTTCGCGGTTGAATTCTTCTCTTGTACCGTTTGATTTAATAACCAATGCGGTGGTAAGACTAATGTATTCGTAGGTCGTAAATCTATAACTGCATTTTTCACATTCACGCCGTCTGCGGATCCCATTCTCTTTGGTCAGAGGGCGGGAGTCGATCACTTTATTTTCATCAAATCCGCAATTCGGACATCTCATAGAGTGAAATCCTCATATAAGGGATGCATGGCAACAAGGCTTTTAACATCATTTTTTGCCTGTTCCAATACAGCCTCATTTTCAGGATCAGAGATCACATGATCAATGATCGCAGCGATCTGGCGCATATCCTCTTCAGTAAATCCCCGAGAGGTCAGTGCCGGTGTTCCCAAACGCATACCGCTTGTAACAAAGGGAGAGCGGTCGTCAAAAGGAACCATGTTCTTGTTTGATGTTATACCAATTGATTCTAAAAGTGTTTCCGCTTTTTTTCCACTGATATTTTTATTGTGAAGATCAATAAGTACAAGATGGTTATCGGTTCCGCCGGAGACCAGATCAAAACCGTACCCAACTAAGGCCTTAGCAAGTGCTTTGGCATTATCAATAACTTTTTGACAATATACTTTAAACTCTGGTTTGAGTGCTTCGCCAAAAGCGATTGCTTTAGCAGCGATAATATGCATGAGCGGTCCGCCCTGTATACCGGGCATCACCGTTGAGTCGTAAAGTTCTGACATCATTTTAACGCGTCCTGATTTAGGCGCAACAATACCAAATGGGTTTTCAACATCTTTTCCCATCAGGATCATACCACCGCGAGGTCCGCGTAGTGTCTTATGAGTTGTAGTGGTTACTACATCACAGTAGGGAATAGGGGATGGGTGTAAACCGCATGCAACCAAGCCTGCAGGATGGGCAATATCGGCCATTAAAAAAGCACCCACTTCATCGGCGATCTTCCTGAAAGCCGGGAAATCATAGTGACGGGAATAAGCACTGGCACCCGCAATGATCAATTTGGGTTTGTGCTCACGTGCTTTTTGCGCAAGATCATCGTAATCAATAAGACCTGTTTCTTTCACTACACCATAAGAAACAATATTATAAAGCTTACCGGAAAAATTGACGGGAGAACCATGGGTCAAATGGCCGCCAAGAGAAAGATTCATACCAAGAACTGTATCTCCGGGTTTTAATAAGGTAAAGTAAACGGCCATGTTAGCCTGAGAACCGGAGTGAGGCTGGACATTTGCATATTCGCAGTTGAAAAGTTCTTTTGCGCGATCGCGAGCGAGGTTTTCAACCACATCAACACATTCACATCCGCCATAATAACGCTTTCCGGGATATCCTTCCGCGTATTTATTGGTCATGATATTACCGGAGGCTTCTAAAACAGCCTTAGAAACAAAATTTTCAGATGCAATCATCTCGAGCGATGTGCGTTGTCGGTTTAATTCATTATTTACAGTATTGAATACTTCGGGGTCGTTATTTTTCATGTTCTCGTACATGCTGGCACCACTATTTTTCGGTTAATGAATGGATCTTGTCTACGCGCTTTTGATGGCGACCGCCTTCAAAGTCGGTGGAGAACCAAGTATCAATTATGGTATCCATCTCTTCTAAACCGGTCATACGAGCGCCCATTGCGAGGATATTCGCATTATTGTGTTTGCGTGCCATTTCGGCATGCAAAGGTGTTGTGCACAAAGCGGCACGGATATTTTTAATTTTATTTGCAGCTATGCTGATCCCGATACCTGTACCACAGATAATGATCCCCAAGGTGTCGGGGTCATTCGCTACAGCTTTTCCCACTGCGACTCCAAAGTCGGGATAATCAACCGATTCAGGGGAAAAGGTACCTTTATCTATAACAGAATATCCCATGTTATTGACAAAATCAATAACATGGGATTTTGCTTCGAATCCGGCATGGTCGGAACCAATATAAACTATTTTACGCTTACTGTTCTCGTGATCCAAGAATAACTCTCTCCTAAGGGTTTATAGGTATTCGAGTTGACTTTATTCGCATCTCCGATAAGGAATCTATCTTTGGCTTTTGCGATAGTCAGATCATTATCGTATAAATATTTGACACGGAATTGCGCATTGAAATTACCAAGTTCTTTGGATTTTTTATAATCTTCGTAAGCCATGTGGTAAACGATCTTATCATTGCAATCGATCTTGCCTTTTACCAGTGTGGCCATTTCAGCCGTGGTTTCAAGTACTTTGCCACGAGTAAAATAAACTTCTCTATTATCCGGTGTCAATTTAATGGCAGCCGAAATGATCTTATAAGCTTTTTCATAATTCCCAAAATCATTATTTCTCAATGCAACGTCGATCTGCATGTTAATGTCACGGGGATTTGAGCGGGCGTATTTTTCAAGAGTCTTTAATCCTTCATCGGGCTGACCATTATAGTCATAGCATTCAGCAAGCTTTTTAATAAGAGTAATGTTTTGTGGATTGAATAGGATTGTCTGGTTTGCCACAACAATAGCTGTCTTATAATCGTTATCGTTAAAGAGAGCATTAATGTATTTCAAGGCTTTAGAAGCATCGGCTGTATTGTTTTCCCATGCTTTCTGATAGAATGCTTTAGGATCGCGACCCATTTTTCCAAGAACAGAAATGATAGCATTGATAGCGTCATTGTTATCAGGATCGACATCCATGATATATTCCCAAATATCAAGTTCTTCATCGTAGAGCCCGAGCATATCAAGAGCATTTGCTTGTTTTGCAAGATATTCAACGTCATCTAAGTACAGTGCATTATATTGCTGGTAAATTGCAATTGCGCCCTCATAGTCGCCGGCGCGTTCTTTGTAATATGATGATAATTGTAATAAATGTTGATTGGTTGCATCATAACTCAAACCTTCATCAATAAAATATGCGGCTGAATCCGGTTTACCGATCTTCATGTAGCATGATGCTATGTCTTTGAATAAGGGATCAACAAAATCTTCGGCACAACCGGCAGAAATGATCTCATGATAGTTTCTCAGTGCATCGGTCCATGCTTGTTGGATCATATACTGACGACCGTTGCTGAGTCTGAATTTACATTTATTCAGTACTTCCTCTTTTTTCTGTTCTTTCATGGCATTGATCTCGTCTGTATTCGCCTGCGATTGCGGAGGAACACAATTATAAACGCCCAAAACCAGAAACGCCACCAAGATTGGCAATAACAGCCATTTTCTTGTTCTCGTCATTTTTTCTCCTATCCTATCTATATTTACCTCTCGTATTGAACCAGTTCTCAGCTATCGTGATACTTAAATTCAGGCTATACACGAATTCATTAATATTGATCGCTGGTATACCGCTTTGTTCATAGATGGTACCTGTATTGTATTCGACCATAAATGCAGCATCAACACGATTCTGATATTTGGTAAAAGGAACACCCAGGCCCAAGGTTAATCCATAGGTTTTAACCGGAGTACCTTGTGAATTTGCCATATACTGTTCTTCATAAAAAACACCGCCACGATATGTAAGTGACTGGAAATACGGCAGATATTCATTTAGTTGCCCTTGTTTTTCAAAACCTAATCCGTAATGATTGAAAGGAAGTATCTGCGATTCTTCATAAAACGGATTAAACGAATAATCAGATGCAAGATCATCAAATTGATACTGCATCCAATCCAGCGTAAAAATATAACGCGGAATAGGCATATATGCAAGACCTAGAGAAAAGCGGTTTGGAAAAACAGCTGTGTTGCTGTATTCCACTGTATCAATATGAGAATAGAAGTAAGATGAGTTATTCGAACGATTTGTCATATAATTTGTGATCTGGCGCCGGGATGAATTGCTTACATATGAGTATGCAGCACCCAAAGTAAGATTTTTTATAGGTTTAACAGTAATGCCACCGGTAAATTTCCAACCGGTGAAACCTTCATCCGTCTCGATTATAACATCAGAATATAAATTAGAAGTAAAATCCATTTCTTTTACAATATTATAACCGCCGATCAGGAAATCAGCGCTTGCCCCAATGGCAAGTTCGCCATGTTTAAAAAAAGAATAACCTGCACCTATTGTAGCGGAATATATGTTCCCCACAGATGTTGCGGTTTCATTGTACTCGTTTATTTCATCCACAATTTGATATGAGGCATGTGAAGAGGTAAGAGGAGACAGCCCCAAAGTAAAGCCACCTTTATTAGAAAGAGGGAATTTTATCATTCCATAGGAAAATCCCGTATAGTTGTCGGTATTTCCGGTCCCTGCAATAGCATTGTGGTTGGAGTTTACTGCCATTTCAATCCCGGCCTTCTGAATATAGGCGAGATTGGCAGGGTTTTGTAAATTTACAGTAAGAGTATCTGAGTAGGCGCTTGAGCTTTTAGCTCTTCCCATACTAGAAACTGAATAGTTCAGTCCAATTTTTCCAAGACCATATAGTTCAAACACCCCGGCAAAACTAAATGAGAAGGATAATAATAATGTAATAAGAAGTAGTGTTTTTTTATTCATCTTTAACCTTTGTGTACACAATATCCAGTTCTGTTTTAGCCGGATCGAAAGTTAT
>JAUVKP010000015.1 GCA_030596185.1 Fidelibacterota bacterium
ATGGGATATGCCTATTGGTATAAAGGTTCCTCAACTACAGCGCCAAACGCACCCATTGGACGCACTACATATAACCTTGAACAAACCATTGTAAACAGCACCAGAGGTTATGGGTCTTGTGATAAATCTAAGATCATACTCGGACTTCCCTATTATGGCAATAAATGGAAAGTTTCTTATTCGCAACGAGCTACAGTTAATGCAACGACATTAGCGAGTGGATCATCTGTTTTTTACGCTACCGCCAAAGATTATTACGCAAGTTATGGCAAGCAGTGGTCAACGAAGTATGAAGATCCATGGACATATTACCAAAGTGGGGACGACTGGTATCAGGCATGGTGCAATGATGCACAAGCATTGGATGCCAAAGAAGACCTTGTTTTCACCTACAATCTCATGGGAACCGGTATGTGGGCTCTGGGCTATGATGAAGAACATCGCGAGCTATGGGATGTATTACGGGATAATTTTCTTCACTACGACAGCGTGATGATGGTAGATAATTTTGAAGATGGATTCGGTCACTTTTATAAAATCCCGACTTACAGTGGCTCGACAGTAGGGATCTCTGTTGAATCCTACACAGATACAAGTTCTTCATTAGCTTATGTAGATGATCGTTCTCTACAAATAGTCTTGAAGGATAATACAAGTAGCTCTGATGATTGGAAAGTACGCTTACTATCCGGTGCAGGAGCTCCCATAAATAATATAAAACTTTCAAAAGATCGAGAACTTCGCTTTGCGATAAAAACAGCTCAGGACGGAGCTGAGATATCTGTTTTAATTGATGATGCCTACAGTGAACTGGAAAGTTCCGATCGCATTTCTCTAATCGGTGACAATCTCTGGCATACCTATAGCGTCCAACTGGATTCAGCCGATCTCTGGAATAGCTATTCAAACGGAAATGGTGTTATTGATGCCGCATATGTCACTCTGGATGCTTTAATGTTCTACGCTCCCGAGCAAAGTGCTGATCGAATATTTTATTTAGACGCTATTGAAATAGCGGCGATCGATGCACCCCTGACTTCAGCCATCGAAACAGTCCCGAATGATTTCAGATTTCACCCAAATTATCCCAATCCTTTTAATGCTCAAACAACGCTGCAATACGATGTTCCTCAAACATCCAATGTTCAAATCGCTATTTACGATACGCGTGGACGACATATTAACACATTGGTCAGCTCAGCACATTGTCCCGGAACCTATACGCTCAGCTGGAATTGTACATACATTCCAAGTGGCATGTATATTGCCGTCATGCTGGTGGATGGAAAAATTGCAAGTTCACAAAAGCTTCTTTTGGTAAAATAAATTTTCATTCCCAATCACTCCCGACATGTCCGTCCCAGCCACCTTTGAATGTCATCCTGAACCACCCCCAACATGTCATCCTGAACTTGATTCAGGATCCCACATATTTGATCTCTCCATAATAATTGCGTTACTCAACTCAATCTGTGAGCCTCATCACAGCAATATTTTGCAGCTTTTTGTATATTTCCTTTATGAAAGATGCTTACACATATATCCTCTCAAATAAAAATAGAACAACACTCTATGTAGGTGTGACAAATGACCTTGAACGTCGTATGTTCGAACACAAAGCTCATAAAGAATCTAAATTCTGTGCAAAATATAATCTCGATGAATTGATGTATTACGAACACTATAACTTTATGATAGGTGCCATTGACCGGGAAAAACAATTGAAACGATGGCACAGTAAATGGAAATGGGGTCTAATCAAAGAATTGAATCCGGAATTAGTTGATCTTTCTAAACCATGGTTTGATAAAGATGATATGAAAGATATAAAAGCATATCAAAATAGCAATGAAATATCATTTCAATATGCCTCTTTCTATGATAGATGGGATCCTGAATCCAGTCTTCGCCCCGAATAAACGGGGCTACGCCCGGCAGGCAAGTTCAGGATGACACATGTACTTTTTTGGCGAGCAAAAGAAAAGGGGCGGTCACGACCGCCCCTTACATTTTATTTACATCTCACGTCTTACGTTTTACATCTTACGTTATTTAACAAACATCACAACCCGTTCATCCGAAATGGACATCGAGGTGAAAGCACCCAAGGCATTATCAATATTTATACGGAAATCATTGATCGTGGGATAACGGATAAAACCGGTGAGAAGATCCTTTTGTTCAAGGCTTTTATAATCAAGATAGGAATCTGAATAGGCAACGATGGAGACATCCAACTCCAGGGTATCCGGATAATATTCCGCGTTAAGATATTGAGCGAAGGGATCCTGATTAAAAAGTATATCGTAATCACTTGTATCATATGCCCAGAAAGCGTCACGTACCTGAACACTTTCGAATTCGTACCTATAATTTCCCCAATCGCTTCGATATACATAATAGAATTTAACATCATAAGCACCGCCGATATTGTCCCAAAACAAGGTGTCCGTCGGATCGGAGAGAGTGATCCAAACGGTATCCTGTGGGGTATTGTCCCAATTCACCGGTGGTAAAGCTTCTTCACTGGCAGTTGCTATACCAAAATCAGCTGTTTCAACATAAAGATCATAGATATCACCCGTAATGATATTCACATTTGTGTCTACGATTTCATAAATACCCTGCATGCGTTCATAAAAATGAATGGTGTCGGCATTGTGCAAGAAATACACCTTGGCATTATTGACCGCATAGACCGTATCAATATACAGGGTTTGATAAGTAATAGTGTCGCCGGATGATTCATTATAGAATTCATGATAAATAATGCTGTCCAGTTCATAGCGATCCGGTTCGCCGTAACCGGTGGTGCGGTAGACATGGGCAAAATTCAGGTCCGGATCCGCAACACTGATATTGGCATAAATATTGAGATAGGGATCATGATGAATGACCACTCTTTCCCAATCGGAACAAGCAACCATAGTCAAAATGAACAGTATAGCTAAAATTATGTTTTGAAACTTTTTCATTAGAATGAGAACTCCACACCAAAGGTTGGTAAGATCGGGAACATCGTGACCGGTCGACGATAAATGACTGAGGTATTGGTCTCGGGATCAAATTCCGAATCACGATCCTCATAAAGATAGAGGAAAACATTTGCATGGTTAGTCACGTTGAGCACATGAAAATAATAGGTGGCTTTTTGCTTGAAAAGCTTCCCGCGGCGGTTGACACCTATATCCCAGCGGAAATACGGCGGGTAGCGTTCTCCGTTCCGTTCACCGTAGATCTCCATACGATCGATATAACTCCATTCGCTCAATGGGTTGGGGTTGGTATAATGGAAATTCCCGTAGATCTGCGAATAAGGGTTACCGGTACTCCAAACCAGAGAGGATGAGAAAAACCAACGCTTATCAATATCATATTTTGCTACAACATTCAGACTGTGCGTGCGGTCATATTTTGGTGGATACCATCCGCCAGCTTCGCTTTCCCGTTTTTTGGTACTCATATAAGAATAACCGACCCAGCCGGTCAGGTTTCCGGTGGTCTTTTTCATAAGAAATTCTATTCCGTAGGAGTATCCTTCGGCTTCAATAAAGGACATGAGTGTCGTTCCACCAATATCTTCACTCATGGTCAATAAATGATCATATTTTTTATGATATCCCTCCAATGTGAACTGGATATTATTATGCCAGTACTCCAGACCTGCATTGAAGTGAGTTGCCTTACTTGGTTCCTGTTTGGATGTCGTAGGGAACCAAAGATCAATAAAACGGACCAACTCATTTTCAAAATTCGCCGTTTGCAAGAATTGATAGACCGTCCCTCCCGCCAGGGTAAATGCCAACTGGTCCGTAATCAGTACTTTCGCTTTAAGCCGCAAATCCGGATACCATTTTTTTGTATTGGCATAACGGGTCATTCGTAAACCCGGCTCAAAAATGAACAGCGGTGATGGCCGGTATTTATTTTGGATATAGAAACCCCATTCACGGGAGTAGTTCACGCTGTCCAATAATGAGAGTTCATTGAGATCGGCACCGAGGCTGAAATCAATATCTTTATGGAATACACCGAATTTCATGGTATTCTTTTTATTGATCAACCAGGTCATATCCAGGCCTTCGGACCAATCGGTAATATAATCATAGATCTTTAAAGCCTGGTGGCTCTTGAAATCCGTTGTATCTTCACCATTAATGCTATAATACTCGTTCTTGATCAGGAAATCGACATCAAAATGAAAATGACTTCTTGCCACAAAGAACTTTGCGATCAGATCCGGACGAACCAGCCAGCGGTGTTTCAAGCTGGTCGTATTGTTACCCCAGGTCCAGTCCACACCATAATAATCCAGACGGTATCCATCTTCTCCCGGATTTCCTTCTTTGAATTCCTCCTTGAACCATAGAACGTCATTCCCGTAAAACCCACTAAGCGTGGTTCGGTGCTGATCGTTGATATCGACATTGACCTTGCCCTGAAAATCATAAAAATAGTAGGGAAAACTAACATCAAGCGGATAATCCGCAAACAGATTATAGCCCTGTCGTGCGGCTTCCCAAATGGCATCGAAGTACGTTCGCCGGCCGGAGATCATGAAAGATCCATAGGGAATGGGGCCTTCAAGAAGCAATTTGCTGGATAGAAGCGATACATTTCCGCTACCGTGAAATTCCTCGGAATTCCCTTCCCTGTTCTTGATATCCAATATGGAACTCATACGGCCGCCATATTCTGCAGGAAATCCTCCTGCAATGAATTCTGCCTCTTTGATGGCATCTGTATTAAAAGTGGAAAATATTCCACCGAAATGGTAAGGATTGTAGACGGTAATTCCATCGAGAAGAATCAGATTTTGGTCTGGTGATCCGCCCCGCACATAAAGTGCCGATGAAAAATCGCTACCTGTACTGACACTGGGCAGCATTTGCAGAGCACGGAAAAGATCAGCCTCGATCAACACCGGCACAGTACGTAACTGGGTCTGGTCCAACGTGATCGAACTTATCTTGATTTCCTGCTTGAACTTCTCGCGTTCCGCGGTAACGATAACCTCTTCTAGCTCGATCTGTTCCGGGGTTAGGTCAAAATGTACCTTGACCCGCGCGGTGGCAGCGACATTGATATCCCGTTTTTCCAGTTTATATCCGATCACTGATGCAGTCAATGTGTAGACTCCATCGGGAACATCTAAAATGATATAATATCCGTCTGCGTTAGAAACCGCACCCTGAGTAGTGTTTTCCAAGAATACATTGGCATAGTGAATGGGTTCTCCATCTTCGAGATTTGAGATAAAACCTGACACACTTCCTGCAAGTAGCGGTATAGTCGTAAAAAGAAGAATGAGTAGAAGAAGGCCGATTTTTTTCACACTGTTCCTTTGTTTTTGCTGAAAAGTAATATAATGAAAACCTTGTAAAAAGGAAGCTATTTAATTATTTTCATTTCGTAACATTAAAGGATATTATGAAAATTTTTCGCTTTTTTTTACCCCTGTTTATTACTCTGATCGGAATTTCAGCTTGTACTTCTCCACCTGTTGAGGAGGAAAGTGATACAGAGATCAATGTCATAGGACTTTACCCCGGAAGCAACGATAACTACACAATTCTAGTTTCAAAATCAATTGATGATCCCGATAGTTACGGATACATTGATTCTATCTTATTCATACAGATCGATACATCCGGTAATGAAATAACCAGTAATGGGGTCTCATTCGAGAATCGGCCATTTATTCGCGATAATTATTTATTGAATGATGGAAATATCATGTTATTTGGGAATACGGGATCATATTTCGACTCCTACAATTTTTCAACATGGGTCTATACTCCCGCGGGGGTGCTTGTTTGGGAAATGAATATGGCTTACAGGACCAACGGAGTCATCCCGGCGCAAAATGGGGATCTGTTCGTTATGGGATGGGAAGTTTCGGCTTCGATATATAATGACCTGACTTATGCACGCGTAGAGCAAGATGGAGATACGCTTTGGAGCTTTCGAGTCCCTCAGGAAAACAGCAATACCATATTAAGGAACGGCACAGCTACTTCCGATAATGGTTGTATTGCTATTGGAGACAATTGGCATAATGACAGAAGCACTGATATACTTGTGGCACGTATCGATGTAGATGGTGATACATTATGGACCGGTACCTATGGCGGTGATGGTTATGACGGATCTCGTATGGTTTCTGAACTTTCAGATGGTTCCATTCTGGTAGTGGGTGATATAAATATTTACGATTCCACAAATACCAATTGGGGATTAAATTCCGGACAACAGATCTATCTTATAAAATTATCGGAAAATGGCGATAAACTATGGACAAAAGCGGTTGGGAACACTCTGAGGGAAAGTGCAAATGCCATCATTGAAGCGAGCGATGGATGCTTTGTTCTGTGCGGAACCCGCGATCAATCCTATGTTTATCTTTTTGATGAGACAACAGGATGGATCAGCAAATTATCCGCGAATGGTGATGAGCTTTGGATAAAAGAATTTGAGAATAAAATACCGGTTGGTGTTCGGGAACTACCCAACGAAGATCTTCTTGTGGTGACACGAAACCTAAATGAAGATTATTATTATCATAATGCAGATGATCTAAATATCATGAAATTGACCTCTTCGGGAACTCTACTATGGAGCAGAGTCTTAACACCTTAATTGGAGTATGGGAGTTCGGGGTTCGGAGTAAGAGAGTGTCATCCTGAGCTCTCCTTCGTCACCCCGAAAAATCGGGGCGGAGAGTAAACTGAGTCACCTGCCCACCTTTTCCGTCAGCTGACGGAGAAGGTCTGGAAGGATCTATTCATGAGTTCAAGATTGAGAATGAGAATGAGAATTTGGAGTTTACTCCACAATGTTTTAACAGAAAAGTAAAATTAAATGGAGAATTAATGATATATTTTTTAGCTACAGTCATCTTGTTAAGTGTTCTTGTTTTTGTACATGAACTGGGCCATTTTCTTGCAGCAAAATCAGTTGGTATTCGTGTAGAAACATTTTCTCTCGGTTTTCCACCCACCATTTTTAAGCGCAAAAAAGGTGATACGGTTTATGCCATTGGCGCTATTCCTTTTGGCGGCTATGTCCGCATGTCCGGTATGATCGATGAAAGTATGGATACCTCTTTCGAAGGATTACCCCCTCAGCCTTTTGAATACAGGGCAAAAAAAACATGGCAAAAAATATTTGCATCTATTGCCGGTATTTTGATGAATTTACTTCTGGCAGTTTTGATCTTCTCTATCATGAGTGGAATTCAAGGTATTGCAAATTCAGGACCTGATCCTATCTTGGATATCGTTATTGAAGAAGCACCCGCTGGACTTGCAGGATTACAATCGGGTGACCGCATTATCCAGATCAATGATACTGAGATTAATACCTGGGATGAAATGGCCGTGCATATTAGAGCTGCAGGCAATCAGGAGATCCAAGTTACTTATGTGAGAAACCAACAGGAATACACAATACCGGTCACTCCACAATTACAAAAAAGCATTCAAGACGGCAAAGTAGTAGAGATCGGGATTATTGGTGTCTCCCCTATCGTAACCATGGAAAAAGCAGGCTTTTTCGGTGCTATCGGACAAGGTTTCAAGAACACCGCTTACTGGTTGAATATGACTTTTGTTTCTTTAAAATTATTGGTCACTGGTCAAGAAAGTTTCAAGAATGTCGGGGGCGTTATTTTTATTGGCCAACTGGCCGGTGAATCGGCAAAAGCAGGCATCCTTCCTTTTATCGGCTTGATCGGTATTCTAAGTGTAAATCTTGCTTTATTGAACATTCTTCCCATTCCGGGATTGGACGGCGGCCATATCATTATTGCCATTGCCGAAGGTATTATGCGGCGTGAAATGAAGATCAAAACCAAAATGCTGATCCAGCAAATTGGGATGTTCCTTCTCTTTGGCTTGCTTATCCTTGCTGTGATTAATGATGTGTTGAGATTGTTTCAGTAGTAACTTAAACATAATATTGTCATCTCGACCCCCAAAGTGTCGGGGTAGAGAGATCTATTCACATCCCACAGAAAAACATTAACTAGTCATCCTGAAAATACTGCCGGTGGCAGTGTTGTTCAGCCCCGTAGGGGCCCCTTTGGGGGATCTCTGTGTTAATTCGATTCTCAAAAACATTATTGATAGGTCACAAGATCATTTAAACATCTTAGAGTAGGATTCATTATTTTAATCAATTTTGTTTTCTTCTTTCTACTCCATCGTTTAATTTGTTTCTTTCGATACCGTTATTAATATTCCTGAACCACTCATAATATATTAAATCATAGCATTTGTATCTTCGACAAAAGGAATCAAGTTCTTGAAATTTATGTTCCTATATTCTACGAAATAGATTATTTGTAACTCCCGTATAATAAACAGTTCGGTGTTTATTTGTCAGAATATATAAGTAGTAATTATGGTCATTCATGAAAGAGATTAAATATTTTTGCTACTTTTATAAAGAAGAAATATTAACGCGTGATTTGAGTCACATTTATTATCAAAATTTTTGTGGAGTTTGAGATCCCTCCAGCCTTCGCTTAAGCACAGCCTTCGTAGCCGAAGCTACTTCCATCCTTCGCACTACGAGCTTCGGAGGACAGGTCGGGCGTAGTAGGCCTTAGGCCGGCAGGCGACTCAGTTTATTCTCCGCCCCGATTTTTCGGGGTAACGAAGGAGAGCTCGGGATGACATCCTTTCCTCTGCAATTTATAAACGATTAGATCTTTACAAGTTCTGGACATCATATTCTCATTTTCCTAAATGAAGCGATTTTCATCACCTTTTTCAGATATAATAGCCTATTGTCTTATACCAAATCATTTTCATTTACTTCTAAAGGTTAAAGCAAAAGAAGACCTTCCGGTTGGCATCCGACACAAGGAGGATCTGCCGGATGGTCGAAAAGAATTAACAATAGATCAATCATTAAAAAACTTCTTTAACAGTTATACAAGATCATATAACATTGTTCATAAAAGAAACGGAAGATTATTTCAACACGCTTATAAACAAAAAGAAATTGATTCTGATGAATATTTATTGTGGCTAATATATTATATCCATCGAAATCCTGTTCATCATAAATTAACTAATGCATGCAAAGATTGGACTTTTTCATCTTATAATGAAATAATTGATGCGAATAATATAATTTTATCAGATTTTATATTCAATCTTTATGGAAATAAAAAAGAATTTATTGAGCTAACATCCGATTTAATCTTTAAGTATAATAAAAATAGTTTATCGCAAAAATACTCAAAACTTAATATTGAATTTGAATAATTCTCTACTTCTTCGACCAGCCAGCATTTTACCTTCGGTGAACCAAGCTGGCAGGTCTTTTCACTACGCTCGGGATGACATCTTTTCCTCTACAATTTATAAACGAATAAATCTTTACAAATTTCGGCCATAAAGATCTCATTTTCCAAGATGACATTTCTTCGTTTAACAACCGTTTTTGTTAATATTTTATAATCACTAAACCAAAATAACCTTCCGGTTATTCGCACAATTATGTGCTTCGTTTATGCTTATAAAATTGCATTCAAATTAGGT
>JAUVKP010000149.1 GCA_030596185.1 Fidelibacterota bacterium
ATTTTCCCTCTGGCCGGGTTCGTTTTTCCATTTAGATGGTCAACGTATCAAGGTGAGCAAAGCCTCATTCGAATTGCACCCAGATACAAATCCCGGTAATATCGAGATCCTGTCCAAAAAACAATTCGCCATTCATTGTAAAGACGGCTATTTCCTGCCCGAAGAGCTGCAGTCTCCCGGACGCAAGAAAATGGGTGTGGTGGATTGGATGAATGGGAATGACCTGAGGTTAGGGCAAAAGTCAAAAGTATGAAGGCAAAATACGACGAAGCCTGCCTGCACACCGAAGCTTTCTTGACCTTCGTAGCTTCAGCGTAGAAGGTAGCGTAGGTGTGTCATCTCGACCGGAGAGAGTAAAGCGAGCGTAGTGCCGTGCCAGCCGAAGCTCTGTATAGAGCGCAGGTTGGGAGAGATCTATTCATGCGACGGGAATATTGAAACGTTGAATATGTTCAACCCCTTGCAGGGTTGTTAGTTTATGGAATACACTTGTATATACTCTTCTTGAATCCCTACGGGATTCCTTTTACTATCGGTAAATAAAAATTGTTTTTAGAAAGAACCCGCCAGCTAGTGGGTTCAAGAAGAATATATGCGTTTCACTCTCAATCTTCACAACCCCGCAGGGGTTGAAGAATAGGAAGATAGTTCGCTACGGGATTCCTTTTACTATCGGTAAATAAAAATTGTTTTTAGAAAGAACCCGCTAGCTAGTGGGTTCAAGAAGAATATATGCGTTTCACTCTCAATCTTCACAACCCCGTAGGGGTTGAAGAATAGGAAGATAGTTCGCTTCGCATTTCATTATTCATTGTCAATTCTTAATTGAATTATCAACTGCCGGCAAAAGGTGTTCCAAATATCCCAACTGCCAGTTCAGCCCAAATAAAGGAATAAGGCCAGAACGATCGCAATAATAATGGGAAGTCTGAATTTGCTGTTTTTGAGTTTCCCTGAAACGAAACTTATCAGTAGGCCGTACGAGAACAGCAGGACCCCGCTGATAATAAAATCGCTAACACTCCAATTCACCTCATCGCTGAATTACATGGCGATGTGAGGGATGAGCATGAGGGCGATCGTAGCAAGCAAGATGATAAGGGGTTTTTTCATAGTTGATTTATGTTTTATTGTAAGAAAAACTAACAAGGTACAGGCATATTTGGAATACTTTAGAGATGATTTTCGATAATGTTTTAACTAAAAAATATATTATTTAAACAAACAGATAGCAAGATAGCATAATTTTACTGCAGCACCTTAGTATAATTATGCTACGGTATGTTAACATAATAATGCTGAATGATTCCGGTCGACAAAAGAGATAAGTATGTGAACGCGCTTGAAAAGGTATGTGTGAATAAGAATATTTCGCTTTTTATTGAATATTTTTTTGAGGTAGTTATTTTATAGAACAAATAAACAAAAGTGATCCTATTCTACAACTTAGATATTTAGCCGAAGAAACAAGAATAATCGTCTTTATCTACGACTTGAAAAAAATCTGAAATTGAATTAACGTAAAGGTCCGGATCATAGCCATGCCATTTCAGGTCGGATCTTCTCCAAAGGATTTTCCACTTTTTTCGGGTCATAATATAGGTCGTTTTAGCAAGGGGGTATTCTTCTTTTTGTTTGGGATTACCCCATAATGGTCTGATCTCAAAAATTAATACGCTTTGTTTTTCAATTCGATATCCAATATCCAATTTATCTCTTAATTCCGGGTCAGGTCGGCGTATCTTTAAAAATGCTTGAGCGGCTAAATGTATGTCATTTATCTGTTTTTCGCTTAGAGCCATTATTTAATCCTTTATTTGTAAAATGATCATTTAATAATGATATTTTATTGAACATGATGGAAATAACTTATGATAATTATTCATCTTGTATAGGTTCTTTAGGCAGATTGTTGAGATTTTGAATTAAACGATTCCTGTCTACGGGGTCGTTTCCATTCATGATCTCCACTATTTCCACAAGAACACACTGAGCGAGTAATTGATGGATAGTGTAATCATCATAACCGGCATTCTGCAGTCTTTTATAAGCCATTTTTGCTTCCGGCGGATCGTTATTTTTTAATTGATTGTCCACCGTTTCAAACAGACTGTCCCGGAGTTGTTCGTTTATTTCCATGATTGGTTTCCTATGTAAAGTATTATGACATCTTATGCGAACAATTGTTTATAATATTTTTCGATCGTCTCATGATATTTTTGTTTTCCAAGATCCGATAAGAATGATTTATTGACAAATTTGCTCATTTCGGATTTCAGCTTTCGGTACTCTTCAATTGTTTTATCTAAGATGCGTTCTTTTATATCAAGTCTTTCCCCCAATTCAATAAAGTCCTTTATTGTGTATTTATACGATGTTGATAATAGGTGTTCTTTTGTCCTTTCCATTTCTTTGAAAAGATTCATAGCAATCTGAGGATCCTGAATGTGCAGCTTTGTATTCATGAGATCATATGATGGAGATAATAACATATCACCATCCTTAGATTCCAAAAGCGAAAGATTTTTGAGATGAACATCACCGTTTCCTGTCAGGAAATTGAAAATGAGAATTTTAATGAATTTTATTTTGTCTGTTGGATTAAGTTTTTCGCCCGCATCTTCATAGGAGAATGAATTATATTTATAATATTTGTCTTCGGGTGTCGCATTCAACACAGAAACAAAGTCTTCCTGACGCAATTTATTTCCCTTATTATCCCGATCAAATCTTCGGGTAAGATAGACGGGTTCCCCATTGGCAAATTGCATAAAAGCACATTTCGCTGTTGAAATATTTAACAATTGATCGGCCATCGTCATGGTCACATGTTCATTTGCGGGAGAATCTATCGCGAGTGTTCTTCTTGAATCCAGAAAAGGTTTTACAATGTACATGGATTCGATGTCAATGTTCGGAACCAAGAGTTTATTCTTGTTTCTCCCGATGAATCCCTTGGGCTGTACGCCGGAAATGCTGAATCCCGAAGGATAGCCCTGACTTTTATTTTCAATGTCATCCCAGTTAAAATCAAGAACAGGGGAGACCTTTGACCTGTTGAACAATTTACTTTCGCAGGCCGGACAGAAACCTTCAACATTCTCTTTTAAACATCCGTTGCAATATGCCATTATTCCTCATTTCTCTTGATCGTTATTGCTCCGATCGTATCATGACCACAGGTGTTGATCAGTAAATTCCAGTCATCATGTGTATCAATACCAAGGGCCTTGCATTGCAACTCACGGTTATATCCCTCAGAGAGCATGGACTGAAAAAGCGGAAATAATATGTTTGAGTGATATGTTTTTTGAGATTTTGGCATATTTACCGAGATCGGGTAGCCATCTTTATCCTTGATGAAATCATTGTCGTATTCAAAATGATAGCCGTTTTCATCCAGCCACAGCAAGCCGGCAAGATATTTTTCCTTGTAGATGACTTTGACCTTCATTTATTGTCTCAGTTCAAGTTTTATCTCAAGGTTCAAGTAATGCAGTATCTCATTCAAGGTGTCGAAAGAGGGATTGGCTTTACCTCCCTCGATCTGTGACAGTGTCACCACGGATAATCCCGTATAATCGGCAAGCACTCTCTGCGAGATAGCCTGAGTCCTTCGTCTCTCCTTGATTATTTGACCTAATTCTTTTTTTGTCATGGTAAAAATTAAATTATATTTAAATTACTATGGCAAATATAGACCTAATCGCATGAGATGTCAAGAATAATTAAATATAATAAAATAATAACGACAATTACTGTGTTTGCTTAAGGTATTGTGGGGAAAATTAAAATATATTTAAATTATATGTCGAAAGAGCCATACCTTTTATTCTTTGTGGAAAAAAAGTTTTTTGTGGCTTTGTGCTATTTTGCGTCTTTCCTCTTTCGCTCTACTGCGCTATAGCATAGTCTTCGAAGGGCTTCCAACCTACGCCCCGAAGTATCGTGGCTACGGCATGGCGCAGCGCTGGTCAAGAAAGTTTACATCTACGCCTCATCCTACGCTAAAGCTACGGATGACAAGAAGGCTACGATGCACAGGTCGGATGACAAGAAGCTTTCGTAGATTGAAATCAACGAATGTTGATCTA
>JAUVKP010000207.1 GCA_030596185.1 Fidelibacterota bacterium
ATTTTCCCAGTCCGCACAAGGAAGAGTTAATAATCTGTTCCGCTAATTCCTGTAGTGTATCAATATCTTCCATTTCGCCTTTACCTGCCTGTATCCTTTGCAGGATCTCCAGCATGCGCTTGGTTCCGATCCGGCAGAAAGTACATTTACCGCAGGATTCATTTTGAGTAAAATTAAGAAAAAATGAGGCAATATTGATCATGCAAGTAGTGTCATCCATAACAACCATACCGCCGGACCCCATAATAGCACCAATCTTTGCAATAGAATCGTAATCAACAGGCGTATCCAACAAATGTTCGGGGACACAACCACCTGAAGGACCACCTAGCTGCACGGCTTTGAACGGCCGGTCATCTTTGATTCCGCCGCCGATATCGAAAATGATCTCACGAAGGGTCGTTCCCATGGGAACTTCAACCAAACCGGGTTCTTTTACTTTTCCTGCCAGAGCAAAGACTTTAGTTCCTTTGCTTTTTTCTGTTCCGTATGCTGCATATGCATCAGCACCATGATTGATGATCCATGGAATATTGGCATAAGTTTCAACATTATTATTGTTCGTAGGCTTCTTCCAAAGTCCGGATTGTGCAGGAAATGGAGGCCTTAATCGCGGCATTCCTCGCTTACCTTCTATAGATGCTATCAGGGCTGTCTCTTCACCGCAAACAAATGCGCCTGCACCTTCTTTGAGCTTTAAGTGAAGTGAAAAATCGCTTCCATAAATATGGTCACCCAGAAAGCCCTTCTCTTCTGCATCTTTAATAGATTTTTTTAATCTGCGAACTGCCAGCGGATACTCTGCACGGCAATAGATATAACCCTCATCGGCTCCAACGGAAAAAGCACAAATTGCCATACCTTCCAAGATGGCATGGGGATCACTTTCAAGAAGGTTCCTGTCCATAAATGCACCGGGGTCACCTTCATCGGCATTACAAATAATATATTTTTTGTCGCTGGGGGCATCTTTAGCAAATTGCCACTTCATTCCAGTTGAAAATCCTGCTCCACCTCGTCCGCGCAATCCCGAATTTTTAACCTCATCAATTACGGATTGAGGTGACATATCACAACAAACCTTCTTCAGAGCTTCATAGCCCCCACTTTCAACATATTCATCAATGTTATCGGGATCGATCACGCCTGAATTACGCGTCGCAATACGAACTTGCTGAGTAAATTTCTTATTTCCGGGAGCATCTTCATACTCGGAAAGAAGCAATTTTTTCTCCGGAGGTGTGTTATTGACAAATTTCTTAACATCCCGCGGGGTCAGATAACCGTAAAAGCGGCTCTCGCCTTCTTCATTTATTACCTCTACCATTGGTTCTGCATAGCAAAAGCCAATACATGCGGTCTTTTTTAATTCCACCGTTTCAGGTAAAGCTTCTTTAAAAGCTTCATATACAGCACCTGCACCGGCTGCCAAGCCACAGCTGGCCATACCAACTTTGATTTGTTTGATCATCATAATTTATTCGTATTTATCAAGAATTTTAGAAAGCTTATCCGAAGCTAATTTTCCGTAAGTATCTTCATTGACCATGATCACCGGTGCCAAACTGCAACATCCCAGGCAGGCCACTTCAAGCAGTGTAAATTTACCATCTTCTGTTGTATTTTCACCTTCAGGAAGATCTAAAAGTGTTCGAAGACCTGAATCAAGGTTATCCGCACCGGAAACATGACAAGCCGTACCTTTACAAATACGGATAAGATGTCGTCCTTGCGGCTTTAAGCGAAACATGGAATAAAAAGTAACTATTCCATACAACTCAGCTGAAGGAATACCGGTATGCTCTGAAATATAGCGGATACTATCTTTTGTAATATAGCCTTCTATTTCCTGAACATCCTGCAATATCGGTATAGCAGAACCCTTCTTACCTTCGTACTTTTTTATTACTTCGAGAATTTCATTATTCATATGCATAGAATTTAATTAACGGGGGAAATATTTCAAACACTTTTTATCTGTTTTTTATGGATTATATAAGGCAATTAGGGATTTATATTAATCATTTTATATTTGAGATTTAGCGTTTAATTATTGGTAAAATACAAATCAGAATTATAATTATTAGCAAATGACTCAAGTTTTTGAATAATAGTTGTGAATTACTGTGACCTGTATCATGATTTTAAAATAAACTTTATTTAAAACTTGAGTCAAGTTTATTACTAAAAACTCCTTTTTATTGACCTAAACACAGAATTTATACAGGGATTTCTCCTGAAAACTTGAGTCAAGTTTTCCAACGCTTTATTATCATTGTGAATAATCAACTTTTTCACTAAAATCTCCTGATGAATAAAATACATGACATACAATTATTTTCGATCTTGAAGAATATTCCATATGAGAATATATCCAAGATATTACGCCTGGAAATGGCTCCAAAAAAACGACCGCGTGACAGTCAGACGCTTCTTTCAGATCATCAGGAATTTCATTTTGGTGGAACTTGTTTTTCTCTTGTTAATCTTGTTATTAAGTCGCTGACAGTCGAAGGATTCCGTGCCTACCCCGTGCAAGCAGATATTCACCGTAGAACTTTTCCTCATTTCTTTGCTATTGCTGAAGAAAATGATAAAAAATACCTTATCGACCCCGGTTATCTTATTAATACCCCCATAGAAATTAAAGAAAACAGTATCACGATACAGAAAAACGGTGCCATCGATTTTGTGGTACAACATATTAATAAAGGTCAATATCAGCTTCAAACCATCACAAATGGACAACACAAAACACGCTATACTTTTCATGTCAAACCTTTGTGTGAGACTAAATTCCAAGAAAACTGGATAGAGTCATTCAATTATATGAATGCTATCGTGGCATCTCGTTTTGTAGACGGTAAATTCATTTATATCAACGATAATTATGTTCAGATCCGCAGTAAAGGGAATATTGAGAAATACGATCAGGAAGATAAAGCTTTGGAATATTTGAATACGTATTTTGATCTTGACGAGAATATCGTTCATACCGCAAATGAACTATTAAAAAAATATCGCAAAAAATAAGCATATTGTTGTAAGGAGATCACGATGACAGGAAAAGCCTGAAATTAGGGATCACATCCCTGAATGAAGGTGATTGGAAAACGCAAATAGAAAACGAATACGCCCATTCGGCAAAAATGATCTTAAATGCCAGAATACATTCTGATGAACCCATAGATGATATATTCGTTTAATCTTAACAAAATATACACGTCATTCTGTCAGTCAGCTGACGGATCAGAATCTCTCTGTCACTCTCAATTCTCTCTAATATTCAAAAATAACAGA
>JAUVKP010000172.1 GCA_030596185.1 Fidelibacterota bacterium
CTTATTTCCTTTTGAAACACAATTGATAAGCCCTGCGGGTTGTTTAAACGATTAACGTTTAATACAAGAAACATCTCTTCATTTACACAACGTTTGCCCCGGAATCTGCTGCTTTGATTTCTTTAAGAATAAAAAGCGGATCGATATGGAGCTTTGAAAAAGCAAACCATTTTTTACCCAGATCTTTCAGGCTGGCCCCGAAATGATAGACTTCTTTTCCATCGATGATCAGGAAACAATTTAAAATAATAATTATTTTTCGGTAGTGTACGGGCGGGGCTGGACCCGCCCTTGTCATTCGGGCGACTCACAAGTCGCCCCTACACTACCGCTCTTTTTTTTAATCGATTCTTCAGCTTTCCTTATCAAATCGGAGACAAAAATATAAGCTTCAAAAATCTGTCCATTGAAAAATAACCCCTGCCGGGACGGCAAAGTGGCATTTACCTGTAAATCTATTTCATTAACTTTTTCGGATAAGGTCTGCATATTACCTTCAATGCGATTCCTTCTGTTATTTAAAGAATATCCTTTCAGCAAATGATCTTTAAGCACCTTGTTTGCCCAAATCCTGAATTGTGTTCCTTGTCTGGATTTCACCCTGTATCCAACAGAAATAATTACATCAAGATTATAATATTCGATTTGTCGTTTAACCTGCCTCCCGCCCTCATTTTGAACTGTCGCAAAATTTGCGACAGTTGAATTTTCATCCAATTCTTTTTCGATAAAAACATTATTGATATGTTTTCCAATGGTCTTCACATCCCTTCCGAAAAGTGTTGATATCTGCTGTCGATTCAACCAAACAGTTTCTTTTTCAACCCTTACTTCGATACGCGAAGGAAGTTCATCGGATTGATATAATATGATCTCGTTTTTCATATCATATCCGCAATTGAGTTAAAAATACTTTCTACCGAGTGCTTATCCATGCTGGAAAAAGCAAACCATTTTTTACCCAGATCTTTCAGGCTGGCCCCGAAATGATAGACTTCTTTTCCATCGATGATCAGGAAACGATCGTGTGCTTTGTCGAATTTCCGGATCTTCACAGGATTGTATTGTCGGTTATGTTTTTCAATATCCAACTTCAATTGCTTTGTGATATTCTTTGTAAAAATGTAAAGATCAACATTCTCGTTTCTCTTGGTAAAATGGGTCAAGACCGTATCGTCAATATAATTATCGATAAGGACCAGGGATCGCTTGGCATTTCTGATCAGATCACCGACAAAAGCATAAGCGTCAAAGATCTGTCCGTTAAAGAACACGCCTTGCGCGGGTAAGGCTTGTGACCTTATTTGCAGATCGATACCCTTAACTTTTTCGTTCAGCGTTTCAACTTGATCTTCTATCCGGTTTATTCTGCGATTTAAAGAATAACCTTTCAACAAATGATCTTTCAGCACATTATTTGCCCAAATCCTGAACTGTGTGCCACGTAGGGATTTCACCCTGTAGCCGACTGATATAATTATGTCAAGATTATATAGTTTTGTTCTATACTTTTTCCCGTCGGAAGCAGTTAGTAAGGAATCCTTACATACTGAATCTTTGACAAGCTCCTTTTCTTTAAAAATATTTGAGATATGAAGCGTAATATTATTTCTTGTCGTTTCAAACAAGTCAGACATTTGTGTTTGGGTTAGCCATACGGTTTCATCTTCAATTCTAACTTCCAACCTCTCGGAAAGTTCATTTGCTTGATATAATATGATCTCGTTTTTCATCACGCCACTTCTTTTCATTTATGAAATATACGGAATATTTTTATGATTTTACGATGGATGAGAATATCTGTGTCGTACGTCACGTTTTTAAATTGATAAATTAATGAGCCAATAGGTCGTTGAGTTGAGAACAATTAAGAACGCTTGATAATTATTATATAAGAGACAAAATATTTGGGGGCCGCATCGCGACAACGCGTAATCAATTGACAATTTGCCTGTCATTTCGACCGAAGTGAACGAAGAGAACGTAGCGGCCTGCCCACCATAGCTCGAAGAGCGTAGGTTGGGAGAAATCTCAAACTATTGACTAAATACTGATTTCTGCTTACTGCTTACTGAAAATTGGTCAAGCAAAGAAAAGAAGGGCACCTTTTGTTCAACCCCTCCAGTCTACTCCGTCAGCTGACGGATACGACCGGCAGGCCATACGTCGGGGTTGTTTAGTTTTGTGGTGAATTGGTTTATATTCTTCTTTGATCCCTACGGGATCTCTATGAATATTGAACAAGGAACATCCTTCTTCGCTCTTCGAGCTTCACAGGACAGGCCGATATGTGATATGTGAAGGAATTAAACTTCGAATATCGAATAAAGCCTGTCCTTCGAAGCTTTCTTGACCAGCGCCCCGATAGTTCGGGGTGCCGAAGTTGGTGGCGAAGAAGGGTCTCACGTTTTACGTTTTACGTTTTACGATTTATATTTACTTTTGTCTTCGGCAAGTGCCTCGGGTGGAAGTGTTTGAACACTGAGCGTAAAGCCCATGGCTTGGATGATCTTCATGATGGTTTCAAATCGGGGCTTAGCATCAGGTTTGAGAGCTTTATACATGCTTTCGCGACCCAGGCCGCTTTTTTCGGCAAGTTTGCTCATGCCTTTCGCTTTGGCAATGTCATCAAGAGCCAATAAGATGAGTCTTGGATCTCCATCGTTAAGAGCTTCTTCGAGATGCCCCTGTATCATCTCTTCACTGTCTAGATAACGGTACGCCTCAAATTTCCTAATATTTACTTTCATTTGCTAACAATCCCTTTAAAAATTTTAACAGCTCTTTTAATATCATTTTTCTGAGATGATTTATCACCACCACAAAGTAGAATGATAACTTTCTTTTCCTGAACACTAAAATATATTCTATAGCCGGACCCTATATGTACTCTTAATTCTGATATCTTTTCCCCTAAATATTTATGATCCCCGAAACGTCCTAACATAAGCATATTGATCCTATTCGTGATCGCAACCTTTACTTTTTTGTCTCTAAGTTTCTTAATCCACTTTGAAAACTGTCCCGCCTCTTGTATCTCAAACATAAACAAATGTATCCAATTGGATACAAATAGGCAAGTATTATTTATATTGTGTGTTTTTGATCACACTTCCTGCTCGTTTAAGTTTCAGGGTATAAGATGTAAGTGTAGCTCATCACTTCATCACCCTTCACTTTACATACAAAACCTTTTAAAACATCACATAGAGCACTTCGTGCTTATACACGCTGGCATCCATATTGCCGCATCCAACACAATATCCGTATTCAATAATCTCGAATCCCGACACTCAAATCAATAAACAATCAATAACATAAAAGAATTATTACATTACAGATAAGATATTCAGGGCCGCATCGCGACGACGCGTAATCAATTGATAATGGACCCCGCTTCGTCCCCAAATTGACGGACTACGCAGGGCAGGCAAAGGACAATTGATAATTAAGAGTACAATACTTTTGTTTATTAACAGACACAATATTGGGGGCCGCCTCGCGGCGACGCGTGAAGAAAATCCTATGAGTGAGGGTTAAAAAGTATCTGGGTTGAGCGAAGCGATGCCTTTCAGATACTTTACTGAACGAAGAGGATTTTTAGCCAAAGGAGAGCAGCGGTTGA
>JAUVKP010000195.1 GCA_030596185.1 Fidelibacterota bacterium
GATGAGCAACAAAACAAAGAATATCTCAATATCCCAAATAAGCTTAATTTCAACAGAAGTAGCCAAAACATAGGCGATTGCTGCTGTCACAAGCGATGCGATTGTTCCGGGGAATAAAGGAAAATACCCGATCCCTAAAAAGGATCCGATAGCATGTGAAAAAAAATGTTTTTTGGTAATATGCATTATTCTAATCTATTTCCGTACTATGAATATATCCTTCCCAACCTTCGCTTTATTGAGCTTACATCTTCGCTACCAACTTCTCCGCCAGCTGGCGGATTCCAACCTACGCCCCGAAGTATCGTGGCTACGGCATGGCGCAGCGCTGGTCAAGAAAGCTACGATGCACAAGTCGTGGGCAGGCGACTACGTTTACTCTCCGCCCCGATTTTTCGGGGTGACGAAGGAGAGCTCAGGATGACATACTTTTGTACTTGCGAATTCTCTTTTCAACACTTCAACGTTTCAACTATTTAACTTTGAAATTTCCTTACGAAATTTCAAATAGTAATCAACACCCGTGCAAACAGTAAATACCATGATAATTATCATAGTGATCATAATTGTCGGACCGCTGACAATATCTGCCAGAAAATTATAAAATCTATCCGGGATCTTTAGATCCATGATCGCCGGAATTGCAAGTACCGCCCCAATAAAAGTCATTTGAATAGCTGTTTTTGCTTTGGCAATACTACTGGTCTTAAATGTGATCTCCAGTGCATTGGAGCGTTTCCTCAAATAGTTAACAAATATATCGCGGGCGAAAATAGGGATGATCACCCAAAGTGGCAGCAAAGAAATGCGATAAAAAGCAAAGAGCATTAAAAAGACAAGGACTTTATCCGCCATAGGATCAAGTTCCTTACCCAATTCGGTTACCATATTGAATTTTCTGGCGATAATGCCATCTACAAGGTCGGTCAACGCTATGACAACATATATAATAAATAATAGTATTGGAGAAAGAAATCCGGGTTGCTGAAAAGTTCGAACATACAACAAGTACAAAACAGCCGACATAATAATTCTGAAAATGGTAAGCAGATTCGGCAATTTTAGGATATCTTTATTCATTGTATATTACTTTCTCTCTAATTCGTTATTTCTCTGAGCTGTTTCAACACTTTTAACAAAGATTGCTATTAATTGATTGTTCTCATTCAATGCTTTATCTAATCCTATTTCATCTTCCAACAGATGGCTTCTCTTTATCAATTCGAGACAAATAAATGTTTCTCGAAGTTCTTTTAAAACTATTTTTATCTTATGAATAAAATCTTTTCTTGATTCACCGCTTTGAGCTTCACCATAATTTAAGGATACAGATGTACCTGATCTAACCAATTGTCCTAATAGGTGTCCGCCCACTTTGTCAGTTGGGATTTTATTCACAATTTCAATGATCAATGTCGAAAACAATATTAATCGTTCTTCTAAATCAAACCTTTTCATACGAGCCCCCTCGTTGTTTTAAGTTTAATCATATCCGAACAAGGAACACCGCTATGCGATTTACGAAGTGAAGTCCGAAGTTCAAAAATCGCCTGTCCTTCGTAGCCTTGGCGTAGAAGGATTAATCCTTGTTCATTATTCTTTTTCATAATTTCAAATTCTGACTTCTGCCAATTTATATCCGAACAAGAAATACTGATATGTGATTTACGAAGTCTTCATAAATCAAATATCGCCTGTCCTTCGTAGCCTTGGCGTAGAAGGATTAATCCTTGTTCATTATTCATTCGGTATCTCTATCCTTCCTTCAATAGCACGCGCCAAGGTAGCTTCATCGGTATACTCAAGATCACCACCAATAGGAATGCCTCGTGCAAGACGTGTTATCTTAATTGGTTTATCCTTAAGCAAGCGGGTTAAATAAAAACTGGTCGTATCACCTTCTACTGATGGATTGATCGCAAAGATGATCTCTTTGACAGGGTCTAAGCGGCTCAGCAGGCTATTGATAGCCAGATCATCGGGACCGACACCGTCCAGAGGTGAAATCAATCCACCCAATACATGATATTTACCGCGATATGAAACAGATTTTTCCAAAGCAATGACATCTAAACTATCTTCAACTATGCAGATAACACTATCATCGCGTTTGCTATTAGCACAAATATCGCAGGGTGATTGTTCGGTAATGTGGTTACAAATAGTACAATGTTCGATCTTATCTTTAAGATCAACAATGGCTTTAGCGATTTCAAGTATATCTTCGCGTTTTTTATCCAATAAATAGAATGCGATACGACGAGCACTTTTCCGCCCAATACCGGGAAATTTGGAAAAGATCCGCTCTACATCAGTAATTACATTGGGAATACCGGCCATTAAGCTTCCTTTAGAATCCGGGGATATTCATGCCGCCGGTAATACCGCCCAGCGTGCTTTGTGTAAGTTCATCTACAGCTTGCATTGCCTGATTAACTGCAGCAACGATCATATCTTCGACCATTTCGGGATCTTCTTCAAGAATTTCAGGTGCGATCTTAATAGATTTTAGAGATTTTTTACCTGTAGCAACCACGGTGACCATTCCACCACCTGCGCTACCTGTAACTTCTTTAGCTTCCAGTTCTTTCTGCGCGTCTTCCATTTGTTTTTGCATTTGCTGAGCTTGTTTCATCAGCTGCTGCATATTTCCTTTGGGTAACATATTAGGTTCCTCTGTATTAATAATTTCATTTTCCGTAAAAGATAATTAAAACTTGTGAAGAATGAAAACCAATAATTATGGATTATAGATGATGTAAACCGTAAGACCCCCCTTCGCTGAAGCTACGAAGGGCAGGCGTGAGACGTAAAAGGTGAAAAAGAAAACAAGACCTGCCAGCTCGATGCTACGAAGCTTTAGCGTAGGAGTAGTGCTGGCTGGTCGAAAAGGAAATGTTAATTAATGATGGATGAATATTTTTTTTAAAAAAATAAGACCGGCGGGGTCTACAAATTAATAATAATTAAAATCCATTAACACGTCATCCCGGAAAACTTGTTAAGACAAGTTTATCCGGGATCTAAATAATGACATTGCTCTCAAATAAAATGGAGTGATCAATAAATGAGATCCCGGATACAAAATTTGTATATTTCAATCAAATCTTTTGCGTATTGCAGTGCTCGCGGAGGTCTCCCTTCGGGACCCTTCTGGCTGAAAAATCTGCTTTGCAGATTTTTCAGGATGACTCGCGAGTAAATAAACTCCATACTTCCTACTTAATTGTCAATTGTCCTTTCTCAATTGTCAATTGTAATGTGTCCACATCCTGATCACCTTCACCATCTTTTCATCTTCGTATACCTGATAAATCAGACGATGCTGAATATTGATCCTTCGGGAATAGGCACCTGTGAGATCA
>JAUVKP010000177.1 GCA_030596185.1 Fidelibacterota bacterium
GAGATATCTCAAGCGCAAATAAAGATCCAAGGCTAAATAATATGAGAATAAAAATGAATGATCGTTTCATAAAATTCCTTTATTCCTTTACGAATAAATGTAAAATATAATTGTTATTCTGTCAGCTATTATCTTGACGACTTGCTGCAATATCCTTTCGAAAAAGCAGAAACCAAACCAGTAACCAGATCGCAATGGCTCCAAGTGAAATGAATAATACTACCCAAGATCCACTCATGACGCACAAGGGCATAGCAATGGAGGTCCAGAGACCACCTCCCATAAAGGGCTCATGTAACAACTGCTTATAACCGAATGCCGAATAAGCCGGGGTTTCCTGTTCCGGATCAACCACACGCAATAATAAAAGCCCGGTTGCCGTTACGCCCATGGACTGTCCCATTTCTGCAATAGCCCGTTCGAACCATGCATCGGGAAGCAAACGCTTTGCCAGGAACATGACACAAAAAACATTCCATAAAATACCAATCAACACAACGATCAATAAGGGGATCATTTGTGCTGATACAATAGATAAATTGATCATGGCAATTGCTGAAACGATAAGAAAATCCAAAGATGTCCCTGAAACTCGCTGTAATATATCCCTATCAAGAATCTTGTCTTTTTTCAGCACTTTTGATATGAACAACTGAACGATCAAACCTCCGATCATTGATAAAGGAAAAAGCGGGAATGCAGAAAGAATTCCATTTTCCTGCATAGCCGGAGATAAAGATTCAATGCCGATCAAGCCAAGTTTCAACAAATATCCGATAAAGATCGCAATACCGACCACGGCAATATGCAAAGCAAGCGTATCGATCGATCCTGAGAAAACCGTTTGTTTACCCGCCGAGGGTTGCTCTTCGGGATCATAGATACCGACGATATTACTTTCACTGAAATTTTTAACTTTTTTGAGTTTTTGCACATGTCCGCGACGAACCGCCCAATTGATCAGCCAGGTACCAACGACAATAGCCGATACAATACCAAGGGTTGCCGAGGTCAGAGCATAATCTGTCCCATTAGCCCAATTGTATTGTTTAAATACTTCCGCTAATCCTGCAGCCGTACCGTGGCCTCCTTCGAATCCGATAGGGATGATCACACCAAAATATTGCGGTAATTTAAAAAGAGGAGCAATGATCAATAAAGAAATACCGATGCCAACGACATATTGCCCCCAAGCCACGATCTGGCCGTAAACCAATTGTGGTCCGCTTAGTTTCCAGATACTTGAAAGTTTAGGAATTCTAATTCCCAGGAAGAGGCAGGCAAATATAATATTGATCAGAAAACCGGGAAGTTTATTCCATCCGGCGGTCACATCTTCAGGCAAAAAGTCTCCGGTCGATTGTATAATGATCAGGCCTATTACACCACCAATAACCGCGGCAGGCAAATATAATTTCTGCAGTAGTTTTACTTTAACACGCAATACTTTGCCAATAACCAGCAAAATACAAAGTGATGCAAAGGACAGAACAATGGTCATATAATCCCCTATTTCAATAAGAGCATTTTCCGGGTCTTTTGATGTCTTCCTGACGTTAATTTATACATGTAAACACCGCTAGCAAGTTTGCTGGCGTCAAAAAGAAGCGAATATTCTCCGGCACTCTGATATTCGTTTACCAGCGTAGCTATTTTCCGACCGGAAATATCAAAAATACTTACATTCACATCGGAATCGGATGTAATGACATAGTCAATGTTTGTATTTGGGTTAAAAGGATTCGGATAATTCTGTTTTAAGGCAAATGAGCGGGGCAATACGTTTTCCAGTGATACTGGTGATTCTAAAAGCTTCTGGTCAGTATAAATCCTGTATTCACCGGGTGCCAACATAATACCTTCATTGGTATTTGTAACGGTAAGCGTGTCATCTCTGAAATATTCATACCAAATGCCTGAATGATGAAAAGCCGGTGTTGCGCTTTGAGCAAGCACATCGAAGTTACCCAAAATAACAGCATTAATATCTGCAGATAATTTGATACGTTTCGTTGCTACATTATTCCCAACATCCAGATCAACACCGGATGCCGCTCCAAATACAGTGTAATTTGCTCTTAAGAAATTCATTACAGAAAATAGATCATAAACATCATGACGATCCGGATCATCATAGTAATCCCATTTAATGGGTTTCTTACCTGTTCTGCCATTATAATTGATTGAATAGCTATACCCCAGTTCACCGAACTGCCAGATCATCTTGGGGCCCGGGATACTGAGAAAAAATACGGCCGCCAACTCAATACGATCCAATCCGGTATCTTCGATCTTTATGATATATGTACCGCTGCTATTACCGTATTCTTTATTTCTGTACATCATACGTTCTTCATCATGGCTTTCCATGTATCCAACAAGATGACGCCAGCTCCAACCGCGTGAAGCAGAATTAACACCCGAAAGATCAGATGATCCCAAATACCCCATTGAAGCTTCACAATAATTATGATTTCCATTACCCCAAAGCATCATACCGTAATTTGAAAGATCGATCTCTTCGCTGTTATCTCCAAAATGTTCAAGAATGATATAAGCACCGGGATCAACATCCCATATTTTGTCAGCCATCCGTTTAAGAATTGCAACACGAGAGGCATCATAATTGCCCCATAAGCCCACATTACTTCCCGAATTTGTTTGAGTAAAACCCTTTGAGAGGTCAAAACGATAACCATCAACATGATATTCCTCGATCCAAAAGCGGTTTACCCTATCAAGGACATGTTTGGTGTGAATACTCTCATGATTTGCATCATTAAAAACATTATAAGGATGTTTTGCGACCGTATTGAACCAAGGATTCGCCGATGTTGGAGCACCATACGTACCCTCGTTGTACAAACGAACCATGGGGTTTTGTCCGGTCGCATGATTATAGACGACATCAAGGATCACGGCAATACCATTCTCATGACAAAGATTGACAAATTCTTTAAATTTAGTCGCTGTTCCATAGTATTTATCAAGGGCAAAATAGAAAGAAGGATTATAACCCCAGCTCTCGTTACCTTCAAATTCACATACCGGCATAAGCTCGATCGCCGTTATACCCAGTGTTTTAAAATAATCGATCCTATTGATCAAAGTTTGATAAGAGTGTGCGTAATCCCAATCACGAATTAAAACTTCGTAGATAATAAGATCATCTTTATGAGGCTTTTCATATTCGCTATCCGTCCAATTAAAGACCGGTGGTGTCGGATCGACCACTCCCACGGGAAAATTTGTTTTTCCGGCAGGATACACTTTCATATTCGGATAAGTCGTTGATGAAATATATTGATCATTCCAAGGATCAAGGATTAATTCGCTATATGCGTCAGCAATTCGGATCTCACCGTCAACAAAATATTGAAAACCGATTAAACTATCCGGCATAGCTGTTAAGGTTAACCAAAAGACCGTTGAATCGGCATTACGAACATCCTTTTTCATCTGATAAGCAGGGTCAATTTTCCAGTCGTTGAAATCACCGAGTAAATACACGAAATTTTTATATGGTGCAAAAAGTGAAAAA
>JAUVKP010000256.1 GCA_030596185.1 Fidelibacterota bacterium
GTTCGGGACTCTGATCTATCTGCCCGTGAAAAACAAGATATGGAACGCTATCTTGAATCCTTGCTTGAACTGCAAGTCGTGAAGGAGATGAAGAAATAAACATGAAGCGAATGGCTTACATTATTATCCTGATATCACTCACGATATTCTCGTTTTCATGGGGACGTGATGATATTCAGCAAGATAATTATCGTAAAGCAATTGTTTTTGAAAAAACCGGGGAATACAGTAAAGCAGAATCCCTTTATGTGGATCTTTACTCGGACAATCCCGACAATTTCAATTATTTCACACGTTATAAGAATATGCTGATTCAACAGAGAAAGTTCGAACTCTTGTTTCCTGTGATACAAAAACGCGTGGAAAAAAGGCAATTTGACAAATATATTAAACTTGAACTTGCTGTTCTCTATTATACCTTAGGTAAACAGCCGGATGCCAAAAAAATATACAGATCTATTTTTAATAAACAGTCAAAGAGCATGTGGAATTCTTATGCCAATAACGTTTACTACGATATGATCGAATATGGGCAGGGAAGCAATTGTTATCAGGTTATTAATACATTAAGGGATATTACAGGGAATCGTGAATTATTGGTTCGTTATAGTTTTGTCACTTCATTAAGATATAGAAATTGGGATGATGCGGTAAAAGAGATAATAGTGATCCTTGAAAGCAATCCGACCAATCTTCGTTATGTCCGGTCTGACCTTTTTCGCTATGATCCTTTATCAGCTCTTTATCAGCGTGCAATTAATGAATTATCTGAGGTCGACAACACTCAGGGCAAGGAATTGCTTTCCGAGATATATATTCATCTGAGTGATTACAAAGCTGCTTTTAATGTTTTAAGCCGTGATAAGTCAGATAAAAGCATGCATGAGGTGATGCTGAAATTTGCCAATCGCATGTTCAAACGATCTGAGTTTGATATCTCACACCAAGCCGCAAAATGGACCGAGGAAAATATTGGCAATGAGAATAACAAAATAGCAATGGCTTTACTTGCCGCACGATCCCGGGAACAGATGTTTTATAAATTGATCCAAGAGCCCAAATTGGTTTTTGTACCATACGCCTCGGTATTTACAGATATTAAATTTAAATCGTTTAATTCTGAGGAAGTCGCTTTGATCGAATCTGCTTATTTGGATTATGATTCTTTATCGGTTTTCTCCGGAATTCACGGCCAAATGGCAAGCATGCGGCATGCAGGAATATCATATAGGATATATCAAGATTTTGATAAGGCTTTGGAAGAGTATCTTGCTCTTGCGGATAATATTAACATGGGATTGCTCAGGGATGTTCTTTCTAGAATATCAGAATTATATATGGCTAAAGGCGAATATGAAAAAGCAGTGACATTTATCGAACATGCCGGAACAAAATACCGCTTAATGGTCCATGAAGAAGATCAATTGTTGCCGCGAAGTTTTTTAGCAACGATAATGGCCGGAAACTTGGATTCTTTGACTCAGCGGGCGATGAATGTTCTTGCCATGCTTCCAAAGGATGATCCCCTTTACAATGATGTATTATCCTTTACCGGTTTTATTAATATAGTTGCCCAAGATACACTTTATCGTGTATCCTGGCTGGAAGGAGAACGCTACCTATTTAAGAACAACCTTGCCCAAGCTCAGGAAATCTTTAAAGAATTACTCGATAAAGATTCTCCTGCAAAAGCGATCTATGCTTTACGTTATCTTGATTGTATAAATACTTTGAATGATAAAGATGCGGAAAGTTTATTTTGGGATAAATATTATCAAATTTTGTTGAGAACGGATATGGCTGACTATTTTATGATCCAATATGCGGTATATCATGAAAAAATGCAGAAATATGAAATCGCCAGTGAGATATTTGAAAAATATTTACTATCTTATCAGGAAAGCATGTATTATGAAAGAATTAGAGAATATATAAGACAACATTATTCAACAGGTGCACCATGATCAATATAAACAAACAAAATGAATTGATAAATGCAGCAATGAAAGTCCGGGAGAATGCGTACGCGCCATACTCGAATTTTCAGGTTGCGGCAGCACTTTTATGTGCCGATAATGAAATTATCACCGGGGTAAATATAGAAAGCAGCAGTTACGGGCTATCAGTTTGTGCTGAACGCAATACCATCGCAGCGGCTGTTGCGAAGGGAAAAAAAGAATTCATTGCAATGGCGGTTGTCAGCCAAAATGGTGTAACGCCCTGTGGCGCTTGCCGACAGGTCATTTTTGATATTTGCGGAAATATTGATATTATTCTTGGGGATGAAAACGGGAGTATTCAGGATATAACAAGCACGAAGGTCTTATTGCCCAAGGCCTTTAGTCATGAAGATTTGGGATAAGGATATCTATGGAAAACAATATTATTATTGGAATTGCCGGTGGAAGCGGATCCGGAAAAACATCAGTTGCTAAAGCATTGGTAAAAGACATGCACCTGAATGGTACCGTCATTATTGAGCAGGATTGGTATTATAAAGACCTGGCTCATTTACCTCAAGAAGAGCGGATGAAGTGGAACTTTGATCATCCCGATTCTGTGGAATTTGATCTGTTGATCAAAGATCTGAAAGCCATGGTTAGCGGGGAAACCGTCGATGTTCCCCAATACAATTATGTCACTCATTCGCGTGCAAAAGAGACTCTGACCATTACGCCGCAAAAAGTGATCATCGTTGAAGGTATTATGGTCCTTTACGAAGCAAAATTACG
>JAUVKP010000188.1 GCA_030596185.1 Fidelibacterota bacterium
CACGGGTGATCGTTTTGCCAAGGCAATTCCGTTGGGCATAAAGCTTGAAAAGCAGGAAAAAGAAGACGGCTTGACCGAACTGACAAAAGCCGAAAAGATCAGCAAAGATCTGCAAACATATATTCATGAAAGTCCTGCAACAGAAAAGCTTTGGGAGATTTCCAAAGTTCTTGAAGGAATGAACCGCCAGGTCGGTATTCATGCTGCCGGAGTTGTGATCGCACCCGATGATCTTTTAAACTATATTCCTCTTTTTAAATCTACCAAAGGTGATATAACGACCCAGTATGATATGGGTTGCTTAGAACAGGTGGGAATGCTGAAAGTTGATTTTTTAGGGTTAAGAACTTTGACGGTGATCAAACATACACTTGATTTGCTCAAAGAGCGAGGTATTGAAGTTGATATAAATAAAATCCCTCTAGACGATACTAAAGTGTTTAACCTTTTTTCCGAAGGACGCACATTTGGGCTCTTCCAATTCGAATCTGGCGGTATGCGCGAGTACTTAAAGAAGCTGCGCCCCACCAGCATTAACGATCTTGTCGCAATGAACGCACTTTATCGCCCCGGTCCCATGGAAAATATCCCCGAATATATTGACCGTAAACATGGAAAGAAGGTGACTTACGTTGACCCGGCAATGGAGCCTATTTTAAAGTCAACTTATGGGATCATCGTATATCAGGAACAGGTTATGCAAATTGCATCACGTGTTGCTGGCTTACCATTGTCAAAAGCAGATACTCTACGACGGGCTATGGGTAAGAAGAAAGTTGATGTGATGGAAAAAATGCGCGCCGAATTTATAGAAGGCGCAAAAAATAATAACATCACTGAGAAAATTTCCAATGAAATTTATGACTTGCTCATTCGCTTTGCCGAGTACGGTTTCAATAAAAGTCACTCAGTTGCTTATGCTTATATCGCTTATCAGACGGGTTATTTAAAAGCACATTATCCTGCAGAATTTATGGCAGCCAACCTGACATCCGAGCGTGGTGAGATCAAGCGTGTAGTGGAATTGGTAACGGAAGCTAAAAAACTCGAAATTGAAGTAATGCCACCTGATGTAAATACCGGCACGCCAAATTTTTCGGTGCTTGATGGAAAGATCACTTATGGCTTTTCTGCGCTTAAAAGCATTGGAGGAAAAGCGGCAAACGAGATAGTTCGGGCACGCGAAGCGGACGAACCATATACTAGTATTTTTGATCTAACCAGTCGGGTGGACCTGAGGGCCGTAAACAGAAAAACTTTGGAAGCTTTAATTTATGCAGGAGCTATGGATACGCTTGAGGGCACTAGGAGTCAAAAATTTAAAGCAATTGATATTGCTTTAACATACGGACAGCGCTTTCAGGATGAAAAACAAGCCGCACAAGTCAGTCTCTTTGGTGCCAGTACGGGGCAGATCGTCATGAATGAACCGGATCTCGAAGATATTCCCGAGTGGAATAAACCGATGAAATTGGAGAAAGAAAAAGAGTATATCGGTTTTTACCTGACAGGCCACCCTCTTGAACCTTTCCGCGATGAGCTTGAGGCTGTTTCGAATGAATATCTTCTTAGGGAAGAGGGCGGAGCATTGCCCGAGACCTTAAGGGTCGGTGGTTTGATTACAAGTTTCTCGATCAATTATGATAAGAAAAATAATCAATATGCCAGATTCCAATTTGAATCTCTAAGTAATGAATTTACGGTATTGGCATTTAAAGCATTTGGACAATTTAAAGACCTATTGTCGGAAGACTCCAAGATCTATATTGAGGGCACACTAAAAGTCGACAAGGAACGAGATCAATTGCCTACGATCTTTCTAAATTATGCCATGCCTCTTGCCGACTTGAGAGAAAAGAAGATCCGCGCAGTTAATTTGCGTATTATAAATGATGAATATTTTGAATCAAATATTAAAAAACTAAAAACTATCGTTCAACAATATGCCGGCAATAAAATGATGTATATTCATGTTTCTTATCCGGAACCGGGAGAACAGGAAAAAATCATCAAAGTCGGTCATGGTATTAACGGTGCGCGTGAGATGGTCCAACTTATCCGCGAGGTTGTCGGTCAGATAAACGTTTGGTTGAGCTAGATCATGATAATTTATCTGACATCCGGCACTGAGAACACCATCATGGCTCAACGTTTTTGCCAGGCTTATCCCGATGCCGAGATCATTAGTGTTCCCGATAACGAAGAAGACCGACAAGTACTATTCGCAAAAGAAACCCACAGCGGAAAACATAATATATTTATCACCCCTGCTCGCGGACAGCATTTCAAAGTATGTCCTGGTACCAGCGATCCTTATATTTGTTGCAATTATTGGACCTTGCATCAGGCGACTAATTGTCCCTTCGATTGTACTTATTGTATTCTACAATATTATTTAAATAATCCACTCTTGACCGTGTTTTCAAACCTTGACGATCTACTTGAAATGATCCGTGAGCGCATAAGAGAAGAATCCAATAGATTCTTTCGTGTTGGAACGGGAGAGCTCGCAGATAGCCTGGCGATAGATGATGTTGCGCAGGCCGGACCTGAGTTAATACGCTTTGCAGCAAAACAGCCTAACATGATACTCGAATTAAAAACCAAGTCGGATAAAGTCAATCATTTACTGGATGTAAAACATAAAGGCCGAACCGTGATCTCCTGGTCTCTTAATCCCATAAATCGGATCGGTGAACATGAATACAGGGCCGCAACTCTTGAAGCTCGAATGAAAGCGCTTGAGAAAGTTCAGAAGGTCGGGTATATGACAGGATTTCATTTTGATCCCATGCTCATTGATGGCGATTGGAAAAAAGATTATGAAGAATTGGTCAAAACATTGTTTGAACATGCTGACCCTTCACGTATTGCGTGGATCTCGATCGGATCTTTGCGATTTCCTCCGGAGATGGGAGAAAAGGTTAAGGCAAAATTCCCCAAAAGCAATTTGCTGGACGGTGAAATGATTCGCGGTAATGACAATAAGCAACGATATTTTAAACCGCTAAGGATAGTTGCCTATAAACATCTTTACAATTTATTGCACAAATATGGCGGCGAGGATCTGTTCATATATTTTTGTATGGAAGATGCTGACACCTGGCAGCAGGTTATGGGATTTTCGCCGGATAATAATGCACATCTTGATTTTATGTTCTCGGATTATTTAAACAAGAAATTCCCCAGATTGGATATTCCCGTTGCTGATAAGAAAATGTATGAAGGGTTTCACACGAAGAGGTCTTGGGAATAAATCAGTAGGCAGAAGTCAGTAGAGAGTAGGTAGTAAGTAGTAGGTAGAAGAATATTTTATTTAACTTGTTTTTTTAATCAGTAGTTCGAAAAATTCTCATGTCTCACGTCTCACGTCTCACGTCTCACGTCTCACGTCTCACGTCTCACGTCTCACGTCTCACGTCTCACGTCTC
>JAUVKP010000089.1 GCA_030596185.1 Fidelibacterota bacterium
AATAACAGATACTTCTTTTTCACCTTCTTCGATCAATCCACCTGGAATAGGAAGGTTGGAAAAAGTGATTAGATTTGTAACATCCAGAATAGAAATGTTGTTGGCGGCCAACTCAAAAGGATTAATATTAACCTGAATTTCCCGTTCCAAACCGCCATTAACACTGGCAGATGCGACCCCATTAATACGTTCAAGGCGTGGCTGAACATGTTCCTCTACGAGGCGACGTAATTCCGCATTGCCAAGTTCATCCGATGCAACCATAAGGCGCATGACCGGCATCATAGATGGATCAAACACGATCGTTAATGGATCAGAGGCATCTGTTGGCAGAAAATCACGAACAAAATCGATCTTTCGTCGAATATCGGTTTCTGCCTGATTCATATCCGATCCCCAGTTGAACTCGATTTGAATAATGGATGTCCCCTTACTTGAAGTAGAGCTGATATGCTTAATGCCCTCTACTGTCGTAATTGAACTTTCAAGTGTCCGGGTAACAGTATTTTCAATATCTTCGGGACCGACACCTTCATAATTGGTAATAACGATCGCCATCGGGAATTCCATATCCGGATAGAGGTCCAATTTTAAATTGGATAATCCAAATATACCAAAGCCAATCGCGATCACATAGATCATGAAGAAGGTAACGGGTCGTTTTATACTTAATGATGATAATTTCATATATTTTTCTCTTTTTTGGAGCTATTTAACGATATTAACCATAGTTGAGTCGCTAAGGTTATTTTGTCCCATAATCACGACCAGATCTCCACTGTCCAGACCTTTAACAACTTCATATCGAGTTTTAGATTCGATACCAATTTCGATTGGCACTTGTAAAGCAACTCCATCGCGAACGACAAAACAGCTGTAGGTTTCAACAACTCTTTCATCACGCAAATTATCGCCAAAACGTTGTAATACAGTTTGTTTGCTTGTGGCAGCTTTAGCTATTGTTAAGACATTATTGCGTTCATTTGTAATAATAGCAACCCGTGCAAACATACCCGGTTTCAAACGCAGATCAGCATTGTCGGCTTGTACTTCAAGTGCAGCCGTACGTGTCATGGGATTGATAACCGGAGAGATATTGCCTATCTTGCCACTAAATACTTTATCCTGATAAGCATTAACACTGATTTCACAGCGTTGTCCAACTTTGATATTTCCCAAATCACTTTCGGTAACATTGACAGCGATCTTAACCGTTTCGACCTGATGAATTGATGCGAAAGGTTTTTGTGGTGTTGCCATATCGCCGGGTTCATAAACCAAGTTTGATATATAACCGCTGATCGGAGCTGTAATAGTGGCATATGCAAGTTGGGTTGTTGCCATTTCTAATCCTGCCTTAGCTTGTTTAAGTCCGGCTTCAGCTACGATGCGTTGAGTTATGATCTGATCCCATTGACTCTGACTGATCGCTTTTTCATTAAATAATGTTCTCATACGTTCATATTCAACATTCACATTTGCGACCTGGCTACTTGCACTATAGTAAGCGGCTTCAGCCTGGCTTTTCGAAGTGCGGACCATGACATCATTAATATGACCAAGGACCTCGCCCTTACGAACATAATCACCATTTTCTACAAGAACATCGATGATATTATCAGTTAGTTTAGGATATAGTACAACGCTTGGATCACCTTCGATATCACCGAGGTATTGTACCTTTTCAAGAATGCTTTCAACTTTTATCGCACGCACATTGACGGGAATAATAGTAAGGTCATTTTTGTTTTCACCATTACTTGCCGGGAGCAGTACTTTCTGTACTTTAGAAAGGTAACGACGGGCTTCAATATCCGTCATGTCATCCGAAAGTGCTTCGCTAAGGACCTTGATCTCACTAGCGGTTTCTTTATAATTGACATCTTCAGCTTTCGAAGTTCTCCCGGGAGCACCGCAGGAAATAAGAAAAATGACAACAAACAAACTAAGGATAATTGATTTTTTAGACATGTTATTCTCCACTATTTGAAAGTAAATTATTTAATGATTTTTTCAGTGTTTCAACAGCCATGTTGTACTGGAACATAGAAGAAATATGATTTGATCTTGCACCCAAATAACCACTTTCAGCGGCCATTAGGTCCAGTTGTGTTGCGCTGCCTGTGCTATATAATAACTTCGATAAGCGTAGGGCTTCTTCGGCTTGCGCAACCACGCCTTCTGTTGCATATATATTTTCCTGAGTTTCAGCTACCTTGCGATAGGCGGCATCCACATCGGCGTAGATAAAGTCTTCAATTTGTTCAAATTGATAACCGGCTTCTTTAACACCGATCGACGCTTTTTGAATACTGGCAGCATTTTTACCACCATTAAAAAGGGGTAGAGATAAGGATACTGAAATATTAGAACTACGCTTATGATTAAGATCGGCAATTGCGTCTGCATTGCCCTGCCATTGAACTGCGCCTCCAAGTTGTACTTTCGGCAAGATACCACTCCAGGCAAGATTCTTCTGATACTTGGCAAGCTTTTGCTGTTCATGTGCCATTTTAAGTTCGAGCCGTTCTGCTTGTGTGATCTCCATGAGGTCATCAATATCTAAGCCTTCATAGGGATTTACGCTTTGCTCTAACTTGCCAACAACCGTAACGGCGTCCAGGGATGGATCGTTAATAAAAGTTTTTAAGTTCGTTAAAGCGGATACCCGTTGGTTCTCAAGAGATACCAATTGAGGTTTATACGATTCATAGCGAACTTGCGCTTGTAAAATATCCAGTCTTGTAGCTTGTCCGACCGCCTGGCGTTTTAATGCCAGTTCGTAACTTTCTTGAGCAGATTGCAGTCCGCGTTCCGTTGCCTCGATCATGGATTCAAGCATCTGTGTTTGGTAATACAAAACACGGATCGTATGAATAACGGTATTGATCTGGTCTTGCAAGCTCAGTTCCGATAAGTTCACTGCCGCTGAAGCTATCAGTTGACCGTTGATAATTGCGCCACCGGTAAATATCGGGTAAGAAAGCTGAAGACCAGCCGTAGAACTGAATTGTTTCCCCATACGAAGTTCTGTGGGTGGGGTAGGGCCATCACCATCAAAATCAACAACCATGACAGACAGTTCAAGATTGTCCTGCAGTTGATAGAATGACGAAATGGTGGGAAAAAAGTTCGCCAGCGTTTCATGGCTGGAAGCTTTTGCCTTTTGAAGTGATGCTTCAGACATTTTGATCTGAAGATTATTTTCCAATGCTAATTTCTCTGCTTCGGCAAGCGTAATGTCACGTGCCGATAGAGAGACAGCCAGAATAAAAATAAGTATTAATATCTTTTTCATTGTTTTGCAAAACCCCCTTTTAATAGTTTTATCAAATAGTTGATTTGTTCATCTTGTGTATAGTTAATGTTTGACATTTGTCGCATTTTTGGACCGGTAGTATGATGTACCATTCCGGTAATGGCGGGAGCAAGAATATTGACCGGGATATCATCCCGGAGCTCTCCCCGTTTGACACCATTGGCGATCATGGTTTGTACTGCTTTTTGCTGACGTGCGAAATAATTATGCAGCATTTTTTTATCGATTTCCTTATCAAAGCTTTGGGAAACGATAGATTTAAAGAGCTTGAATGTGTGTGGATTATCTGTTGAATAATTACACATGCCCATAATCATAAGTTTAAGATTGTCCCATATTGAGTTCTCAGATTCACTCAATTTCTCTAAGGCGCATACGATACTATCCAGAGAATAGGTAAGGCAAGCACTAAAAATGGCTTCTTTACTTGGAAAGTGGTAGTAGAGCGCAGCCTTGGTAATATCCAGCTCTTCTGCGATCTCACGCATGGAAGTACCGATATATCCCTTTTCGGAAAAGATCCTTGCGGCGACTTCTAAAATTTTGTTATGTGTGGTGTCAGTCATATTTCCCCTTTTTATTCGACTTACTGAACGGAAGGTAAGTAAATAAATTCCCGGTGTCAAGAAAAAACTTACCGCTTGGTCAGTTGACAATTGACAAAGGATAATTGACAATTAAAGACGCAAGAATAAAGAAAATAATATCACACTCGCGAGTCATCGTGAAAAAAATATAATCATGTCATCCCGGAAAGCTTGCTGGTGGCAAGTATATCCGGGATCTCATTTGTTGATCGATCATTAATATTTCGAAATAGTACAATTATTTAGATCCCGGGTCAAGCCCGGGATGACGTATTTCTTTGCTAACGCAGGATGATGAATATATTGGTATAATAAAGTGCGGAACGGTCTCGACCGTTTCCTGCATTTGGGAAAATATTTCTGTTCACAGTTTACCGTTCACCGTTCACGGAGAGCTTTCTCTGAAAGCTCTCAATAAACTGTGCAATATGCATTCCATCCATGAGAGCATGATGAGCATGAACGCCGAGCGGCATCATTAATTGGCCATTTTCTTTGAAGGTCTTGCCGAAAGTCAAAATTGGGACTCCTTCAGTATTTGGCAGGTCCATTGGATGTGTGACCGAGGTAAATTTGATCCAAGGCAGAATGGAATAATAAATGGTTTCGGCACAATCTTTCGAAGCGTCCAATTCAGGTGTGGTTTTTACGCGCTCAAGTTCGGGCGCAGCTTTTTTAAGGAAGTCCTCAAAAGTATCTTCATATTCCAGCATAGCAAAGCCCAGACCGCCATCATCCCGTAATACGGTGGGAGAGCCACTGATCTTATCGTAGATCACCGGCTTGCCATTTTCCAAGCGGGTTCGAAATTCCGGGATGTTGTTTGCGGCATTCAACGAAAGGTAAAAATAATAAAGAAAAAAGGATACTCCCATTTCTTTGGCTTTTGCATAAGCCTCAGTGCAGTCAACATTTGTCGTGATACCAAAATATGGATCACTGTATTTTAAGAAGTGTTGGAAAGAACCTTTGCGATCCCATGTGTCGATATCGATTATTTGTTTCATGATTGTAATTTATAATAAAATCAAACACTATCCACAGATTTCGCCGATTATCACAGATTTTTTATTCAAGGGTTTCCGGCTTGTAATTTCCATAAACAAAGCGTTTATATTGTAAACTTCTTGCACCGAAATTTAGTAAAAGAGCTCTCTTAATACTGCTTGCCTTTAAATAATTGATAACTTGAGATTCTTCTTTACTTGTTATGTATGGCAAGGCCTTTAATTCAACTATAACAGATTTAAAGCAGATAAAATCAGCTTTGTAAAAAGTATCTAAAGCTGTGCCTTTGTAATTGATTTCAAGCTTCTGTTCTCTTAAATATGGTATTTTTATTAGTTTAAATTCTTTTTCTAATGCTTCCTGATAAACCGCTTCAAGAAATCCAACTCCCAAAGATCTATGAACACTCATTGCAGCTCCTATAATCGCATAGGTTTGAGGGTCTTGTTTATAACTAGCTGGAATTTCTGGCAAAATATTCTCTTAAATTAATTAATCTGTGTGCATCTGCGAAATCT
>JAUVKP010000001.1:0-17500 GCA_030596185.1 Fidelibacterota bacterium
GAATATTCCGGTAACGGTCATCGAAGCCGGACCATGCTTTGTAACACAGATCAAAACGGACGAAACTGACGGATATACCGCAGTACAAGTCGGCTTTGACGAAGTTCGGGAGAAGATCATTACTAAACCTGAACTTGGTCATCTTAAAGGCGCCGGCAAAGTTTTGCGAACTCTGAAAGAATTTCGCCTGGACGAAGTAAACGACCTTAAAGTTGGTGACGAGATCAATGTTGGCATCTTTGCAAAAGGTGACATAGTTGCGGTAACCGGAACATCCAAAGGTAAAGGATTTCAGGGAACCATGAAACGTCATAACTTTTCCGGTGGCCCTGCGACACACGGCCAGAAAGACCGTCTTCGTGCACCTGGTTCGATTGGTGCAGGTTCATCTCCTTCCCGCGTTTGGAAAGGTATGAAAATGTCAGGTCAGATGGGTAACGAAACAATTACCGTACGGAATATCGAAGTTATTGAAATTCGTTCTGATAAGAACATCCTATTGGTTAAAGGCAGCGTTCCCGGATCGAGGAACGGTATCTTGCAACTTATTAAAGCGGGAGATACAGAATGAAAATAGATGTCTTAAAAACCAATGGTGAAAAATTGGATAAGAAAGTGGATCTGGCAAAGGAAGTATTTGGTATAGAGCCCAATGAACATACCATGTACCTCGCAGTGAAGGCAGAACTTGCCAACATACGTCAGGGAACACACAAAACCAAGACTCGTGGTGATTCACGAGGTGGTGGGGCAAAGCCCTGGAAACAAAAAGGTCGCGGAACCGCTCGTTCAGGTTCACGCCGTTCCCCAGTTTGGGTCGGTGGTGGACGCGCTTTCGGTCCCGAACCTCATCTGTATACGACTAAACTGCCTAAGAAGGTCAAACGCCTTGCTCGTCGCAGTGCTTTGTCACAAAAGATGAATGAAAAAGCCGTTCTTGTCGTTGATGATTTTAATCTGAAAGTAGCTAAAACAAGCAGTCTTGTTGCGATACTTGAAAAGCTGGGTTTAACAGGCAAGAAATTAACCGTCCTAGTCTCAGACATTACAGAGAATCTCTTTCTGTCAGCACGAAATATTCCCAATGTATATATTGTTGCTGCCGAACGTGCCTCTACGTATGAGATCATGGATTGTGAAATGCTTGTTATTGAAAAATCCGCTGTCAAGAGCATCAACGAGGCCCTTAAATAAGGAATGGCGTGCAGATGAAAAAGAATATCATAATCCGACCGATCTTGACCGAGAAGATCAGTATCATGAGCGAAGAGTTGGGCAAGTATGCCTTTGTCGTTGCTCCCGATGCGAATAAGATCGAGATCAAGAGGGCAATTGAAGATCGTTTTAACGTACAGGTAACTGGCGTTAGGACGATGAACAGAAAAGGTAAAGTGAAATCAATGACTGTTCGCAGTGGCGGACGAGTAATTCGGACAGAAGGTAGCCGGTCAAATTGGAAAAAGGCGATCGTAACCCTTGCTGAAGGAAGTAAAATTGATTTCTTTGAAGGCGAAACCGCTGTTTAAGGAATAGGAATAATATGGCTTTAAAGAGCTACAAACCGCATACTCCTGGTCAACGTTATAAAACTACATTGGTTTTTGACGAATTGACTAAGAAAGCACCGGAAAAATCACTGCTGAAACCGAATCCGAAGAGTGGTGGTCGTAACAATATGGGTCGCATTACCTCCCGCAGACGCGGTGGTGGTCATAAACGTCATTATCGTATGATCGATTTCAAACGTAATAAATTTGGCGTACCCGCTCGCGTTGCAGCTATTGAATACGATCCTAATCGTTCGGCAAACATTGCTCTGCTTATTTATGTAGATGGTGAAAAAACATACATCATTTGCCCGGCAGATGTTAAAGTTGGCGATAAGCTGATATCCGGTCCAGACGCACCCGTTAAAAAAGGGAATGCGTTACCATTGAAAAGCATCCCCGCAGGTACTCAAGTTCATAATATTGAAATGAAGCCTGGCAAAGGGGCCCAAATTGCCAGAGGCGCCGGTGCCGGTGCTCAGATCATGGCAAAAGAGGGAAAATATGTAACGATTAAACTTCCTTCGGGCGAAATGAGATTGATCTTGGATACTTGCCTTGCCACTATTGGTGAAGTTGGTAATAAAGATCATCAAAATGTTACCCTTGGGAAAGCCGGCCGCAATCGTTGGAAAGGCAGACGCCCGAAAGTTCGTGGTGTTGCTATGAACCCGGTTGATCACCCCATGGGCGGTGGTGAAGGCAAAACCTCTGGTGGTGGACATCCACGTACACCTTGGGGAAAACCGACCAAAGGTTATAAAACACGTAAGAAAAATAATCCGAGCAACAAGTACATTGTTGCACGTCGGAAGAAAAAGTAAAGGTGAATACATATGCCTAGGTCATTAAAAAAAGGTCCTTATGTTGATGAATCACTGCTGAAGAAAGTGGATCAAATAATGGAATCCGGTAAGAAAAAGGTTATTAAAACCTGGTCTCGCCGCTCTACTATCACGCCGAACTTTGTCGGTTACACTTTTGCAGTACATAATGGTACAAAATTCATCCCGATCTATGTCACCGAAAATATGGTTGGCCATAAATTGGGCGAATTCGCACCCACGCGAACATATCGCGGACATAAGTCATAAACAAGAGTAGGTAAATAATGAAAGCTCGTGCAGTAAACAAGTACATACGGCAAAGTGCCAAAAAGATGAAGCCTATGCTCGACATGGTTCGAGGCAAACAGGTGAATTCCGCTATAAATATGCTTGCGTTCATGCCGAAGAAGGCAGCCAAGCTAGTTGAATTGACCACACGTTCCGCTGTTTCAAATTTGCTGAATTCAGAAGAAGGTGCAAAGGTTAATCCCGATGAATTGATTATCGCGGAAGCATATGCAAATCAAGGCCCCGTCATGAAACGTATTCGTCCCCGTTCAATGGGACGTGCATACATGATCCGGAAACGCACTTGTCATTTAACGATCGTTGTCGCAACACCGGAAATCGATGTTGAGAACGACACGAAAGAGAAGGAGTAAACCTTGGGTCAAAAAACACATCCATATGGTTTTCGTCTTGGTATAACAAGAGGATGGCTCTCAAATTGGTATGATGAGCGCAACTTTGCTGCAAAACTCAGTGAAGATCTAATGCTCCGTAAGTATTTGAAGAAACGTTTGTCAAATGCTGGTATCGCAAAGATTGAGATCGAACGGACATCAAAAGCGATATCTATTACGATCCATACCTCTCGTCCCGGTGTTGTCATCGGTTCAAAAGGTAAAGAAGTTGATCAGTTACGCGAAGAGATCAGAAAACTGACCCAATTTGACGTTAACGTTAATGTTGTAGAAATTAAAAAACCTGAATTGAACGCATATTTGGTGGGCGAGAACATTGCCCAGCAGTTGGTTAAAAAGATGCCTTTCCGTCGTATCCTGAAGCGTAGTATACAAAATACAATGCGCCAGGGAGCCGAAGGTATTCGCATCCAGCTTTCCGGCCGTCTCGGTGGTGCTGAAATGGCACGCAAGGAAACGGCTCGTGAAGGACGAGTTCCTCTGCATACTTTGCGTTCTGATATTGATTATGCTGAAGTAACAGCATTCACAACTTATGGTTGTATCGGTATCAAGGTGTGGATCTGCAACGGTGAAGTATCTACAATCTAACAGGAATGGAGTAAGGTATGTTAGTGCCTAGAAAGGTAAAATATAGAAAACAACATCGCGGCCGTCGCGCCGGTTTGGCATATCGTGGTTCTACAGTCAGCTTCGGAGATTATGGTTTAAAGGCCATGGAAGCTTGCTGGCTAACCAGTCGTCAAATCGAAGCAAGTCGTGTTGCCATATCACGTATTGTCCGTAAACACGGTAAAATGTGGATCCGTATATTCCCGGACAAACCGGTATCAAAGAAACCTGCTGAAACCCGTCAGGGTAAAGGTAAAGGTGGACCGGAATTTTGGGTTGCGGTCATCAAACCGGGCCGTATCCTCTTTGAAGTAGAAGGGGTAACTGAAGAAATGGCGAAAGAAGCATTCCGTCTGGCCGGCCATAAATTACCCATCAAGGTAAAAATGGTCAAACGACGTGAATTGGGAGGATAATCGATGTTATCTAAGGCCGAATTGAAAGAATTAACAAAAGATGAAGTGATTGTAAAATTACGTGATGACGAAGAGGCGCTGATGAATCTGCGTTTCCAGCACGCTTTGCAGCAACTTGAAAACCCGGGCCAGTTACGTTATTTGAAACGGGAAGTTGCCCAGCTTAAAACAATCATTCATGAGTATGAACTCGGATTGCGTAAATAACAGGAAGTTCAGACATGTCATATACAAATCGTAAAGAGAAAATCGGTGTTGTTGTTAGCAACAAGATGGACAAAACGGTCACTGTGCTGGTTAGCCGGCGGATCAAGCATCCTGTCTATGGTAAATACATTAACCGTAGCCGGAAATTCATGGTCCACGATGAAGCAAATGCTTGTCGTATCGGAGATACCATTTCCATTGTTGAAACACGTCCGATGAGTCGTAATAAGCGTTGGCGGGTCAGTGAGATCATTGATCATGCGCCGGACGCTAAATAAGCATCAAAGTTGAAAGGCAGATAAACTATGATTCAAGTTGAAAGTAGATTAAAAGTTGCTGACAACACAGGTGCAAAAATCGTACAATGCATTAAAGTACTGGGTGGAACCGGTCGCCGTTATGCAAGCCTTGGCGATGTTATAGTCGTTACGGTAAAACAGGCGATACCGGGTGGATCAGCTAAAAAGAGTGATATTACTAGGGCTGTCATTGTTCGTACCAGTAAAGAAGTAGGTCGCCAAGATGGCTCCTACGTTCGTTTTGACGATAATGCCGTTGTGTTGATCAATGAGCAGGGTGAACCGATCGGAACTCGTATTTTTGGTCCGGTAGCCCGTGAATTGCGCGAAAAACATTACATGAAAATCGTGTCAATGGCGCCTGAAGTACTGTAAGGAGAAAAACTGTGCATATCAAAAAAGGTGATGTAGTTAAGGTTATTGCCGGTAAATACAAGGGCAAAGAAGGAAAGATCCTTAAGGTCTTCCTGAAAACCAATCGCGTTATCATCGAAGGTGTAAATTTGGTGAAACGTGCTACCCGTCCCAGCCAGCAAAACCCTCAAGGCGGCATTATTGAAAAAGAAGCCGCTATCCATGCATCCAATGTTATGTTGGTTGTTAATGGTAAGCCGTCCCGTGTAGGTACACGCATTTTGAAAGATAGTTCAAAAGTGCGTTATGCCAAGAAAACGGGCGAAACTGTGGAAGGGAAGTAAAGAATGAGCAATACCCCAACATTACAAAAATTGTATAAAGAAGAGATTACACCATCTCTTATTAAAACATTCGGGTATAAGAATGTAATGCAAGTCCCTAAACTCTCTAAGATCACATTAAGCATTGGCCTTGGCACTGCGCGTGAAGACAAGAGTAAATTGGAACATGCTGTCACTGATCTTACAACAATCGCCGGTCAAAAACCGGTTATTACTTATGCGAAGAAAGCCATTTCCAATTTCAAGATCCGCAAAGGCGATCCTGTAGGTCTTATGGTTACCCTGCGTGCTGTCAATATGTATGAATTTATGAATCGTTTCATCAATATTGCATTGCCGCGTGTGCGTGACTTTAATGGTCTCTCAGACAAAGCTTTTGATGGTCAGGGAAACTACTCTGTCGGTATTACCGAACAGATTATATTTCCTGAAATTGATTATGATAAAGTGGATATTATTCGCGGAATGAACGTCACATTTACCACAACAGCGCAAACCGACCAGGAGGCATACGAATTGCTTAAAGGTTACGGTTTCCCTTTTGTGCGCCGTGACGAAAAATAAGGATTAAATTCTTATGGCAAAGAAATCATTAGTAGCAAAAGCTAAGCGCGAACCTAAATTTTCTACACGGAAGTACACCCGCTGCTCACGTTGCGGTCGTCCTAAATCTGTGTACAGAAAATTCGGCCTATGCCGTATATGTTTTCGTGAACTGGCTTTAAAGGGTGAGATACCCGGTGTAACAAAAGCAAGTTGGTAAAAAGAGGTAACAAATGGTAACAGATCCTATTGCAGATTTTTTGACACGTATTAGAAACGCGTCTAAAGCAGGACATCCCTGGGTAGAGATCCCGGCTAGTAAATTAAAAGCCAGGATATCTCTTGTGCTCAAGGAAAAGGGTTACATAAAAGATTTTATCTTGATCAGAGATGGTAAACAAGGAATGCTTCGTCTATACTTGAAATATCAAGAAGACGGACGTCCCGTTATTTACACTCTTGAACGAGTAAGTAAACCCGGTCGTAGAATGTATGTTAAAAGTACAGATATCCCCCGCGTAAACAATGGTTTAGGCATTGGTATCCTGTCCACATCCCACGGTGTTATCACCGATAAAGATGCGCGCAAGATGCAGGTTGGCGGTGAATATTTGTGTAAGATATGGTAAGAGAGGATTTTTATGTCGAGAATTGGTAAAAAACCCATTCCGCTCCCCAACGGGGTAACGGTAGATATAAAAGATAATGTCATTACGGTCAAAGGACCTAAAGGTGAGCTCGTAAAATCCTTTCCTGAAGGGATTACCGCTAAAACTGAGAACAATGATGTAATTGTTGAACGTCCTTCCGATGAAAAGAAATACCGTGCTTATCACGGTTTGACTCGTGCCTTGATCGCAAACATGGTCGTAGGCGTTACGGAAGGCTACGAAATAGCACTTCAGATAGTTGGTGTTGGTTTCCAGGGAGAAGTAAGAGGCAATAAACGCCTTCTGCTTTCACTCGGATTTTCGCATCAGATCCTGATGGATGCACCTGAAGGTATTCAGTTCTCAGTGGCCCGTGATATTATCAAAGTAACGGGAATTGATAAACAGAAGGTCGGCGAAATAGCCGCTCAGATCCGCAAATTGCGCAAGCCTGAACCCTACAAGGGAAAGGGAATTCGCTATGTGGGTGAACAGATTCAGCGTAAAGCCGGTAAAACTGCCGGTGCCTAATTAGGCATGATAAAGGATCAATCATGAAAGATAAAAGTAAATTAAAACGCGACGCAAGGATTAAGAAGAAAATCCGGATCAGGAAACGCCTGTCAGGTACTTCTGAACGTCCTCGTCTTGTTGTTTATAGAAGCAATATGCATATAAGTGCACAGATCGTCAATGATGATAATCACGAAGTTATTTGCTCGGCAAGTTCCTTTACAAAAGACCTTCGCGCTTCACTGAAAGGTAAATCTAAGTCTGAATTTAGTCTTAGTGTTGGCAAATCCATTGCCGAGAAAGCAAAAGCAAAAGGTGTTAAAGCCGTTGTTTTTGATCGGAATGGTTTTATTTATCATGGACGCGTCAAAATATTGGCAGACGCTTGCCGTAAAAACGGTTTAGAATTCTAACTAAGGAGTAACGCATTGAGATCAATTAATCCGTCAGAACTCGAATTGAGTGAAGGAAAATTAGTCAAGCTAAATCGCGTCGCTAAGGTTGTTACCGGTGGTCGCCGTTTTCGTTTCAACGCTATTGTTGCGATCGGTGATTCCAAAGGACATGTTGGAATTGGCCTAGGTAAATCAAACCAAGTAACGGATGCGATTAATAAAGGTCGTGAAGATGCAAAGAAAAACATCATTCGCGTCCCTATTTTAAATGGAACCATCCCCTTTGAGATCACTGCTAAGTACGGTGCTGCAAAGGTCTTACTCAAACCTGCTTCACCGGGTACCGGTATTATCGCAGGTGGCCCTGTTCGCGCTATCATGGAACAGGTCGGTGTTAAAGACATTCTTGCAAAATCCATCGGCAGTGCAAACTCACATAATGTTGTAAAAGCAACCATGCACGCTTTGGAATTACTCGAAGACGCATACATGGTCGCAAAACGACGGGGTGTGACAGTCGAGGAGGTTTTTAATTAAAATGGAAAAGAAAAAAGAACTTAAGATCACACAGATCAAAAGCGCGATAGGCTATCGGGGAAAAACCGTTAAAACTATCGAAGCTCTTGGACTAGGTAAGATTCGAAAAACAGTGATCCTGCCTGATAATCCTGCGATTCGTGGAATGATCAATAAAATTCCTCATCTCTTAAAAGTAGAGGAGCTATCATGAGTTTATCGAATTTAACTCCTGCAGAAGGCTCAACAACAAAGAAAACAAAACGTCTCGGACGCGGACCGGGCTCCGGATGGGGTACAACCGCTGGCCGTGGTATGAACGGACAGAAATCACGTAGTGGTTCTAAGCACCATCCTTGGTTTGAAGGTGGACAGATGCCCTTACAGCGTCGTACACCTAAGCGTGGCTTTTCAAACAAACGCTTCCGCCAGGAATACCAGATCGTAAATCTACAGGAATTGAATCTACTTGAAGATGTAAAAACAGTTACTGCAGAAGCTCTCAAAGAATATGGACTGATTAAGAAACTGAATAAACCTGTTAAGATCCTTGGTTACGGCGAAATGACCAAAGCAATGGAAATTACCGCCGATGCATTTAGCGAAACAGCTAAAGACAAGATTGAAAAAGCAGGTGGAAAGGCTGTAGTATTATGATGCAAAGTGTTCGTTCCATGTTTAAGATCCAGGAATTGAGACAACGTTTGTTATTTACATTGTTTGTCCTCTTCTTAGCTCGTATTGGTGCACATATTCCACTTCCCGGAATTGACACAAAACTACTGGCGGTGGCTGCATCGGGAATGGACAATACTCTGCTTGGCTTATGGGATATGTTTGCCGGAGGTGCATTCAAAAAGGCAGCCGTTTTTGCACTCGGTATTATGCCTTACATCAGCACCAGCATTATTATCACTCTGCTTGGTAGTGTATTTCCATACTTTCAGCGTCTCCGAAACGAGGGTGAAGCAGGTCGTCGTAAGATCACACAGATCACGCGATATGGTACCGTTTTCCTAGCTGCTATGCAGGCTTTGGCGGTAGCGGGTTATTTGCAGAAACTTCAAGCAAACTACCAGAGTGTGGTTGCTTATCCTGGTTTTGGTTTCACTATAATGACAGTTATTGTATTGGTAACCGGTACGATGTTATTGATGTGGCTTGGTGAACAGATCACTGATCGGGGTATCGGAAACGGTATTTCCTTGATTATTATGGTTAACATCATTTCCCGTTTCCCTGCGACCCTTGCTAACGAAATCACCATGCTTCGTGCAGGTGCCCGTGACCTACTTGTTGATATAATTCTCATCGTGATCCTTGTACTTGTGATCGGTTTCGTAGTTTATCTGACACAGGGTGTTCGTAAGATTCCCGTTCAGTATGCAAAAAAGGTCGTTGGTAGAAAGATCTACGGCGGTCAGTCAACATATATTCCTTTGCGTGTTAACAGCTCGGGTGTTATGCCGATCATTTTCGCACAGACTATTGTGTTCATTCCGAACTCAATAGGTATGTTGTTCAAAGATGTTAGCTGGTTGAATAGTGGATGGTTTACTGTTGAAAATTGGCCTTATTGGATTATATACTCGATCATCATTATTCTGTTCGCGTATTTTTATACCGCACTTTCATTCAATCCCACCGAAGTAGCGGATAACATGAAAAAGAATGGTGGGTTTATCCCCGGTATTCGTCCCGGAAAGAAAACGGCTGAATATCTGGATAATATTATTACAAGGATTACATTGCCCGGCGCAATAATGCTGGCTTTCGTGGCAATCTTACCTTACATATTAATGAAGGTTCTAAACATTGATTATAACCTTGCAAGCTTCTTTGGCGGTACATCTGTGATCATTCTTGTTGGTGTAGCATTAGATACACTTCAACAGATCGAATCACATTTGATCTCCCGTCACTACGATGGCTTTATGAAAAAAGGTAAACTCAAAGGGCGACGACGCTTCTAAGTTAATTGACAAGAAAGAGAAAGATGATATATTACAAATCAGCCGAAAACATTGAGTTAATGAGAATTGCCGGAAAAATTGTTCATGATACCTTATGTATGCTTGAACAGTGGATCAAACCCGGAGTTAACACTCTTAAGCTTGATGAACTAGCTGAGGAGTACATACGCTCTCACGATGCAGTGCCCTCTTTTAAGGGTTACGGTGATTTCCCGGCAACACTTTGTATCTCACGTAACGAAGAAGTTGTACACGGGATCCCGAATAAAAAAACAATTCTCTGTGATGGAGATATTGTCAGCCTCGATTGTGGAGCGTTACTGAATGGTTATCATGGTGATCATGCCCGCACTTACGCAGTAGGTAATGTGTCACCGGAAAAACAACGGCTCATGGATGTGACTAAGAAAAGTCTTGCTCACGGAATTGAAAAAGCTGTTATAGGTAATCATCTTTCCGATATTGGCTATGCTGTCCAAACCTACGCCGAATCACAGGGATACTCTGTGGTACGTGAACTTGTAGGCCACGGTATTGGCCAGCGGCTGCATGAAGATCCTCAAGTCCCGAACTATGGTAAAGCAGGACGGGGGATAATATTGAAAGAAGGACTTGTGATCGCCATTGAACCAATGGTGAATATGGGTAAAGCCGGAGTACGGACACTCTCAGACGGTTGGACAATCGTCACTCGTGACCGTAAACCATCAGCCCATTTTGAGCATACGATTGCGATTACAAAAGATGGTCCTAACATTTTAACAAGTGGCAAATGATATGGCGAAGCAAAAATCGATAAAAGTGGATGGAACTATTCTTGAAACACTACCGAACGCATCGTTCCGGGTTGAGCTCGAGAACGGCCATGAGGTTTTGGCACATATTTCCGGAAAGATGCGGATGCATTACATCAAGATTCTTCCCGGTGATAAGGTGTCTCTCGAATTATCACCCTATGATCTGTCACGCGGACGTATTGTATATCGATACAAATAGTGTCAGCATAAAGACAAGAAAAACGGATAAAAAGAGGATAAAATTGTGAAAGTAAGAGCATCAGTAAAAAAGATGTGTGATAAATGCAAGATCATTCGCCGTAAGGGCGTTGTCCGGGTTATTTGTCCTAACAGTAAACATAAACAACGACAAGGTTGATCAGGAGGTAAACATTGGCTCGTATAGCAGGTGTAGATTTACCCAAAGATAAGAAAGTCAAAATTGCTTTGACCTATATTTTTGGCATTGGCCGAACGGTTGCAATGAACATTCTAGTGGATGCAAAGGTTGATCCTGAGATCCGCACAAGAGATCTTAACGATAATCAAGTAGCAGCGATCCGGAAAGTAATTGGTGATGATCATAAAGTTGAAGGTGCCTTGCGTACCGAAACAACCATGAACATTAAACGATTAATGGATATTGGTTGTTATCGCGGTCTGCGCCATCGTCGCGGATTGCCAACACGTGGTCAGAATACCAAGAATAACGCACGTACTCGCAAAGGCAAGAAAAAAGCCGCTGTGAAGAAAAAACGTAAAACATAAGAGCTAACCCCTTAGGAGGTTGAATTGGCTAAGAAACAAGTAGTTAGACGTAAGAAAAGAAAGGTGAAAGTAGATCCGGACGGGATCGCGTTCATCAAGGCCACTTACAATAATACAGTGATCACTCTCGCAGATCAATATGGGAATACCATTGCCTGGGCGACCGCAGGACGTGTTGGTTTTAAAGGGTCTCGTAAGAGCACCCCTTATGCAGCAGGTCAGGCAGCTGAAGTTGCCGCGCGTGAAGCTATGGATATGGGTTTGGCTCGTATTGAAGTTAGAGTTAAAGGTCCTGGGGGCGGTCGTGAAATGGCCATTCGTGCCCTATCACTGGCTGGATTGCAAGTAACTGCAATCAAAGATGTGACACCTATTCCACATAACGGGTGTAGACCACCCAAACGTCGTAGAGTTTAGGAGAATATATAATGGCAAGATTTAAAGGCCCAAGAGGTAAAGTCTGTCGTCGTTTAGATTACCCGTGTTTTGAATCTCCAAAATTTTCAAGGATAACTAAAAACTATCCACCTGGAGAACACGGACCAACTTCCCGCAGACGTCTATCTGATTATGGTATTCAGATGCGTGAAAAACAACGTATTAAGCACACCTATGGTGTTCTTGAGAAACAATTCAGTAATTATTTCAAGAAAGCTGATACAAAAGAAGGTATTACCGGCCATATCTTATTACAGATGCTGGAATGCCGTCTTGATAATATCGTTTATCGTATGGGTTTTGCACCTACACGTCGTGCGGCTCGTCAGCTGGTAACACACGGACATTTTCTAGTAAACAATCGTAAGGTCAACATACCTTCTTTCTCTGTTAAAGAAGGATATGAGATCCGCGTACGTGACAAAAGCAAACGTATTCCACTCATCCTAGATTCGGTCAAACGTATCAAAGGTGATCATACTTTGCCTTGGATGTCCATTGATAAAGCCAAACTGGTCGGTGAATTCATGAAAGTTCCGGAACGTAATGAACTTCCGGAAGATTTCAATGAACAGCTGGTCGTTGAGTTGTATTCAAAATAACATTTAAAGAAAAGGAATTGAAATAATGCCTAACTTTCAAATTCCAGATAAAATCAAAGTTGATCGGGATACTTATTCCGATAGTTATGGAAAATTTACGATCGAACCGCTTGAACGCGGATTTGGTACTACCGTGGGGAATGCCCTGCGTCGTATTATGCTTTCATCCATCCCGGGTTGCGCTATCACAGCTTTACGCTTTGAGAGTGTACTGCATGAGTTCTCAACCATTGAAGGTGTGTTGGAAGATGTAACGACTATCATTCTGAACCTGAAACAGGTTAAATTAGACCTCGTTGAGGCTAAACCCGTTAAAGTCATTCTTAAATTGCAAGGTCCGAAAGAGATCAAAGCCAAAGACTTAAATGGCGACAATCCGAATCTCAAGATCATGAATCCGAATTTTCATATTATGAATATTCAGGAAGAAAAAGAGATCAATTTGACCGTATGGTTTGGACGCGGCCGTGGTTATTCACCGGCTGAAAAGAACCGTACACCGGATGCGCCTGTCGATACTATTCCTATTGATTCAATCTTCTCTCCGATCTTGAAAGTCAATTACGATGTAGTGAAACTCCAGTCAGGTATTAAAGATGACCTCGAGAAATTAACTATTGAGATCTTTACCGATAATTCCATGACACCAGATAATGCACTTTCTTATTCATCTGATATGATGATCAGCCATCTGAATCCTTTTTCCGAATTGAAATCAAAGAATATCATTGAACCGGAAGAACAGATCGATGAAGAAATTCTACGCATACGTAAACAGCTTCTACGCAGTATTGACGAACTTGAATTATCAGTTCGCTCATACAATTGCCTTCAAGCAGCTGATATCCGTACCATTTCTGATCTTGTAGTAAAAGAAGAACAAGAAATGCTCCGTTACAAGAATTTTGGACGTAAATCTTTGAATGAACTGGTTGCAAAACTCGACAATCTTGGTTTACGCTTTGGAATGGAAATTTCTCCCTACATGAAAGATATGAATAAATAAGGAAAGCAGATAAATGAGACATCAAAAACGAGGCAGAAAACTCGGTCGTACTGCAAGCCATCGTAAAGCTATGCTTCAAAATATGGCTGCATCAGTTTTGCTTCATAAGCAGATTAAAACCACAGAAGCTAAAGCAAAAGAAGCTCGCAAATTGGTTGAACGCCTAATTACCTACGGGAAAAAAGGCACAACTCATGCTCGCCGTCTTGCTTTTGCAATCCTTCGTGACAAAAAAGCAACGACCATCCTTTTTGATGAAGTCGCTCCTGTCTATGAAAATCGTCAAGGCGGTTATACCCGTCTGATCAAATTGGGCTATCGTCCAAATGATACTTCTAAGGTTGTATTGCTTCAATTGGTAGATTTCTTCAGTGAAGAACCGAAGAAAGACAAGAAAAAATCTACTGAAAAGAAAGCAAGCAAACCTTCAGTAAGCAAAAAAGTTGAAGTAAAAGAAGAAGCTCCGGTTGAAAAAACCGTAGAAACTGAAGCTGTTGCTGAAGAAGTTATTAAAGAAGTCGCTCCTGTTGAAGAAGCTGTAGAAGAAAAAGCTAAAAAAACAGAAGAAGTGACTAAAGATAAAAAGTAATTCCCTAGGGAAATACAATATACATAGATCCTCTTTGCGTACGCAGAGAGGATTTTTGTTTTTTTGTCTGAAAATGCTTAAAATACATACATTTACAAAGCGTCTATTTACTTGAACTATACTTAAATTATTTCTATATTAAACGGATAATCAAAATATAAATGAATGCTGAGATGATCTCTAAAAAGATTAAAGATAATATATTCAAAAGATTGGGACGATTCTTCTTTGTCCGTGATGATGGCAAAACGACGCCCTTTCGTCGTTTCATGAAAAAGATCCTATGGCTTTTGTACCTGACACTTAAAGATTTTAATGCTAATACGTGTTTTGTGCATTCCGGTAGTTTGGCTTATGTAAGTATTTTGTCACTTATTCCCATGGTGGTATTGACCTTCAGTATTGCCGGTTTATACGGTTTGGGTGAAACTGTCATTAAATTTACTGAAGAAAATATATTTCCTTACTTAGTACCTGAATTTCATGAACAATTCAATGTGTGGCTGCAAGCCAATATCTCTCAGGATGCCTTTCGTAATCTTGGCACGACTTCTATCGTTAACCTGATCGCAATTGCAGGTTTAATGATGGCAGGAACAGCTATTCTTGTTATATCTGAAAGAGTTTTTAACGAAATATGGCGCGTTAAGAAGGGTGGTAGCTATTTTAGAAAATTAACGGGATTCTGGATATTTTTTACAATTACTCCGCTTATGATCGTTGGGAATACTTATATAAAGAATTTCCTGATGCCGGATGGCGGCTATATGGATATGATGATCCAACAGAATACCCTTATCGGTTTTATTTATAACAGATTCTTACCCTTCCTGATCACCTTGTTTATTATGGTAATGCTTAATCTTCTTTTACCCAGAGCAAAGGTCCTTTTTAAAAGCGCTCTATTTGGCGGCATTTTTTCCGCACTTCTTTGGGAATTCTCCAAGAACTACTTTTACTTGTATATTACTAGGATGACAACGGTAACCAGTTTTTATGGTTCCCTTGCTATTATTCCTATTTTTATGATCTGGATGTACCTGACTTGGATAATTATTCTACTTGGTGCTGAACTCGCATATACCTTCCAAAATAGACGATTGATGACAAATCTATACCGTGGGTACGAGAATGCCTCTACGCATTACACACACTCTTATCTTGGCGTGTCTATTCTGATCTGGATGAATTCTTTCTACCGACGGGGTAAGACCATTCCATCACTGGATAAATTTTGTGATAATATGGGTGTGCGTTTGAACACAATGACGGATGTGTGTCAAGAACTTGTAGAGTTGGAATACCTTGATCCGGTAAGAAGTGAAATACCTCGTTTTGTTTTTGCTCAGAATCCTGAGTATATCCACTTGAATGACGTAATCGAAGCTTTGCAAAAGATCGAATTCTCTTCAGAATATAATATCCGTAAAGAAAAAGCACCCACTGAGAAGCATTTAAGTACCGAAACTATCTTCATTGAAGCTCAACGTGCATTCTTGAAACCTTTTAAGAACAAAACCGTTTCAGATTTTAAAAACCTCTGATTTCCATGAATATCCTATATATCTCACCGGAAAATACTGTAGGGACACTCGGCCTTTATAAGCGTATCCATGAACAACATGGAAACACGGTTCGCTATGTGACTTTTTTTAGATCACCAAAGGCATTTGAAGAGGATATATGTCTTGACCTCCCTTTCAATTTTACACGCCCATTTCTGAAAAAAATACGTCACAGGATCTATCAGCTTTATCGTGGAAAAGAAGGTTATCACAAGAACAGAGAAGGCTATCCGCCCATTTGGCAGCCAGAGGGTCGTTTTGATAGCACTTTTCTTGCTTGGAAAGAGAAGCAGTGGCATAAGCGTATTCAAGTGGCTATCAAAGAATATGACCTGTATAATTTTGATGTTGTACATTTTGAGTCCGGAATGGACTTTTACAAAGATGCTCGCTTTGCAAAGGAGTTGAAAAAACGTGGTGTAAAGGTGATCTGTCACTACCACGGTGAAGATCTGCGTAGCAGGGGAGTGTTACCGCCCTTAAATGAGATAAGCGATCTGAACCTTACTAATGAGGTTGATTTACTTAAAAAACATCCGAATATCCATTATATATTTCTTCCTTTTGATGTGGGTGCCTTTCAAAAGAGATACCCCAAGATAGATAACGAAAGTGATCTACCCCTGGTAACTCATGCACCTACAAATCGCTATTATAAAGGAAGTAGTGATATCATCCCTATTTGCCGAAAATTGGAGCAAGAGGGAAATATCCGTTTTGAATTAATAGAGAATAAGTCACATGAAGAAGCTATGGAAATGAAGCGAAAGAGTGACATATTTATTGATCAAATAAATGACCGGGGCGGCTGGGGTTATGGAATGAATTCAGTGGAATCGCTCGCAATGGGTGTTTGTACACTCACTGAGATGAATGATAGTTATTGTAAATTTATTCCGGATCACCCCTTTGTTAATGTGAACAAGTCAAATCTATATGCTAGTTTGTTAGAACTTGTTTCAGATCCTCCTTCTTGTCAGGAAAAGGGGCGTATAGGTGCCCAATGGGTTAAAAAATATCATGATATAGCATCAGTAGGTGAAAGTTTATATAATTACTATGCTAAGTTAGGTTTGTAATGAGTATAAAAGGTCAACAAATACTCAATCCCAAAAAACTTGCCGCAGCACGTTTCCTTAGTTGGATTAGTGGAAGTTTTAATCCTTCTAAAAATGCCAATAAGCCATTACCGAAAGAAGACATTAAAAGAATATTAGTTCAGGAGCATCAGTGTATCGGTGATGTGTTGATGCTTGAGCCGACACTGGCTGCACTAAAAGAAAGCTTTCCCAATGCTGAAGTTGACCTACTATGTACTTCATCAGTCAAAGAATTAGCACAAGCAAATCAACTTGCTGATCGTATTATGGAATATCCAAAAGAGCTTCCAAGGCCGGGGAAATATGATCTTGTTATTGATTTTCATGCAGATGTACGTCGCTTACGTTTATTAAAAGGCTATAAAGCAAAATATCGTGCAGGTTTTAGTTTCAGTGGAGGGGCAAAGTGGCTAACACATGTTGTTGACTATCCTTTTAATGAACATCAGGTTGAACGACCATTTGAGTTATTGGCTATTTTAGGTGTTCCTGTCAAAAGAAATGTTCCTTTTTTAAAAGGATTTGACGGTGAACCAAAAGAAAAAAAACGAATATTATTACATCCGGGAGCGAATCATGAAGCTCGAAAATGGCCACGCGAGCATTGGGTGGAACTAATAAAAATTCTTAAAGCTGATGATCATGACGTCCTTTGGTTGACTCCACCCGGTGAAAAAGCACCGAAAGGTGTAGATGTATTTTCGGGATCTATCGTTGAAATGGCAACAATTATTAAAGATTCATGCATATTGATAG
>JAUVKP010000001.1:22500-34664 GCA_030596185.1 Fidelibacterota bacterium
AATCCGGGCTGCGAACAGTGTCTGGTGGGTAGTTTGACTGGGGCGGTCGCCTCCCAAAATGTAACGGAGGCGCTCAATGGTTCTCTCAGCACGGTTGGTAATCGTGCGTTGAGTGCAAAGGCAAAAGAGAGCTTGACTGCGAGCCCGACGGGGCGAGCAGGTGGGAAACCAGGACTTAGTGATCCGGCGGTTGCGAATGGAAGTGCCGTCGCTCATCGGATAAAAGGTACTCCGGGGATAACAGGCTTATCTCCCCCAAGAGTTCACATCGACGGGGAGGTTTGGCACCTCGATGTCGGCTCGTCGCATCCTGGGGCTGTAGAAGGTCCCAAGGGTTGGGCTGTTCGCCCATTAAAGCGGCACGCGAGCTGGGTTCAGAACGTCGTGAGACAGTTCGGTCCCTATCCGCCGTGGGCGTAGGAAATTTGAGAGGACCTGTTCTTAGTACGAGAGGACCGGAATGGACGAACCTCTGGTGTATCTGTTGTCACGTCAGTGGCATCGCAGAGTAGCTACGTTCGGATGAGATAAACGCTGAAAGCATATAAGCGTGAAACTTACCTCAAGATTAGATTTCCCTTAAGGATCCTTGTAGACGACAAGGTTGATAGGTCACAGATGTAATCACAGTGATGTGTTTAGTCGAGTGATACTAATTATCCGTTAGATTTAAAACGTATATTTAAATTCAATATTATTGGTAGCCGCGTAAATTTGTTGTAGCATCATTTGTCCACCAACTATTTATATAAGACTTTTTCCGGGCGACAATATCGCTGGGGAGACACCTCTTCCCATTTCGAACAGAGAAGTTAAGCCCAGCAGAGCCGATGGTACTGCACTGGCAACGGTGTGGGAGAGTAGGACATCGCCGGAAACCATTTAACCCCGCCAATCGGCGGGGTTATTTTTTTTTTGTAAATTTATTTTGTCATTAGAATAAAAGGTGTAAATTCCTTCATGAAACTGGATGTAAAACAATTATTTGAAGATCAACCATCACTTTACGCTCTTATTGGGAAGATCGGTGAGGTTGCAGATACATTTGGTATTCAAGCCTACCTTGTAGGCGGTCTTGTTCGCGATCTTATTATCGGTAAAAAAAATAAAGATATTGATATTGTTGTTATAGGCGATGGACTCGTTTTTGCTGATGAAGTTTCAAAAGCCCTTAATGCTTTTCCTGTTGTGAAATTCAAAGAGTTTGGTACAGCTATGATTCCGCTTGAAGAAATGGAGCTTGAGATCGTTTCGGCTAGAAAAGAGGTTTATCAAACCCATTCGCGTAATCCTAAAGTAAAATTCACTGATTTGGATGAGGATCTTAAAAGACGTGATTTTACTATCAATACCATGGCCATCTCTATTAATGTTGATACTTTTGGTGATTTTATAGATCCTTTTAATGGTTTAAAAGATATTAAAGGCGAGTTGATTATTACACCTCTTGATCCAAAAGAGACCTTCTTTGAAGATCCACTACGCATGCTTCGTGCAATCCGCTTTGCTTCGCAACTTGGATTCAATATTGATAAAAATACTTTTTTAGCTATTAAAACATACGCCGATAGAATTAATATTATTTCAAAAGAACGAATTCGTGACGAATTTTTAAAAATATTAATGAGTTCTAAGCCGTCCTTTGGTATTAATCTGCTTTATGAGTCCACTTTACTGGGATATTTGTTTCCTGAGTTCATAGAATTAAAAGGAATCGAAAGCCACGGTGTTTATAAACATAAAGACGTATATTTACATACACTTAAGGTACTTGATAATGTAGCGAAGTTTGATGCCGATATTAATCTGAGACTTGCAGCGCTTTATCATGATATAGCAAAACCACGTACGAAACGCTTTTACGATGGAATAGGGTGGACCTTTCATGGCCACGAAGAACTCGGCGCTCGAATGTTTGAACGATATGCTAGAAAACTAAGACTATCCACAAAAGATATAAAAAAAATAGAAAAACTAATACGCCTCCATCTTCGTCCTATTGCTGTTGCAAAAGAAGAAGTTACTGATAGTGCTATTAGAAGACTTATTGTCGAAGCCGGCGAGAATATTGATGATTTAATGATACTTTGCAGAGCGGATATAACATCAAAAAATAAAGAACGCGTACAACGTTATCTCAAAAATTTTGAATTAGTTGAAAAAAGAATAGGTGAGGTTGAAGAGAAAGATACTCTGCGAGCTTTTCAATCTCCTTTTAATGGCAAAGAAATTATGAAAATGTTCGCCTTGGAACCGGGTCCATACGTTGGAAAAATCAAGCATTTTGTTGAAGAAGCAATATTAGAGGGTGAAATTGAGAACACTCATGATGCTGCAAGTGAATTTATTGAAAAAAATAAAGAAAAACTCATAGACTTATATCTAAAAAACCATTAAATTGCGGACTATTAATAAGAAGGGAATTTTATGAATAATACAAGTGGGAATTTGAACAACAATGTCGTTCAGAATTTTAATGTTAAAGAAGAAAATGAATTGAATTTAAAATATATAGTTCAAGTGGTGATGCAGCGTATTCATATTGTTATCATCATGTTTCTATTGATATTTATTGGGACGATCCTTTATACGGTCAATCAGTCAAAGGTGTATAGGTCAGAAACTCAGATATTGATTGAAAATGGTGTAGCTGCCGGTGGCGTATTTGAACAAATGACACCATTTATCAATAATGATATGGTAATCAATAATGAAATACAGATCATAACATCCAGAACTATCGCTGAACGTACGGTTAATAGCTTACTTGTTGAATATTCCTTAGATTCTCTTTATATATTTGATCGTGGTCTTTTGCTGGAGAATCAGTCGTTTTCTACGAAATTTAGAAAACAATTGAAGAAAATGTTCAGTAGAGAAGAAGAAAAAGTACTAACACTAGATCAAAAAAGAAAAAATTATGTAAATCGTTTATTGAATAATTTAGAGGTTGAACCTGTTCGTGAAACTCAAACGATCAATATCTCTATTGAAAGTTACGATCCTGATGAAGCTGCTATCATAATAAATGAATTGGTTACGCAGTATTATGCAAATGATCTTGAAAGGGTCAGTAATGCAGCAGGTAAAGTGAGGAATTTCCTTGAAATTCAAATTAATGATGTTGAACCCAAACTTGCAACAATCGAAAGACAACTAAGTGATTTTCTTGAAAAAGAAGGTATCGTTGATCTTGATGAGAATGCAAAACAATTGATCCAGAAGTCTGCAGAGTTTGAAGCACAACTTTTTACAGCAAGAGCAGAGCTGAATATCACAAACGTTCAACTAACCTATCTGAAGGGGCAGCTTACTGAAAAACAAAATCAGGTATTGGATATCAGGTTGCAAATAGCTAATCCCAGGATCCTCCGCTTACGTGAAGAGATTGCTGCAGGAGAACAGGTATTACTCAATGAAGATCCCACGTCTGACATGGTTATAGCATCAAAGAGAGATCTCGAGAACAAAAAGAAAATTTTGGAAGAAAAGACCTTATTGTTGATCCAAGCTGGATATTTGCCTGGAGTAATTGATCCATTAGCGATAAATCAGTTGGTTATTAATCAAATTGTTGATCTTGAGGGTCAAAAAGTAAGTCTTGAGTCAAAAGCGGTTGAATATGGTAAATTAAATGATTACTACAATAGTTTGATCGAAGAAATTCCTTCAGCCAGTATTTCATATATTCGTTTAGAACGTGAGCGCCAAACTCATGAACGAATATATCTTTTAATGAAAGAACGATATGAAGAAGCTCGTATTCAGGAAGCATCACAAATATCAAATGTTTATGTTATTGATAAAGCGGTTCCAAAATATTTGCCGATAAAACCTAAAACAAAACTGAATATTCTTCTTGGGTTTGTGTTTGGGCTGGCCGCGGGTATTGGTATAATCCTTTTACGCGAATTCATGGATAATTCAATCAGAAGTAAAGAAGATCTAGAATGCTTGGGTCTTACAGTTCTTGGTATTATTCCTTCAATGTCCATTGATAAAGCCAAGAAAGTGCTTGATAAGAAATATTCAAGTAATGATGACTTTAGAAACCGTTTGATCTCTCACTTTAAACCTCGTTCACCAATTTCCGAATCTTTCCGTTCCTTAAGAACGAATTTGGAACTATCGACTCCAGATAAAGCATTATCAGCTCTCGTTGTAACATCAGCCGGAGCATCTGAAGGTAAATCTACCGTCATTGCAAACTTGGCTATTGCATATGCTCAGTTCGGTATGAAGGTTCTTATGGTGGATGGTGATATGCGTAAACCAACGATCCATAAGATGTTTTCAACACCCAAGAAACCCGGTCTTGCAAACATGATAACCAAGCGCTCTAAAATGGACGAATCAATTTTTAAAACGGAAATTGATAATCTTTATGTTATGCCGGCCGGAAGTCTTCCGCCTAATCCATCAGAGTTATTAGGTTCAAAAGCTATGAAAGAATTGTTTGCACAATTACGTAAACAGTTTGATAAGATATTCTTCGATGCTCCACCTCTTATGGCAGTTACCGATGCAGCTTTACTCGGCTCAATGACCGATGGTGTACTTCTAGTTGCCCGTGCAGGGGAGGCTCAGAAAGAAGTTATTGTTCACTTGCAGCAGGAAATGAAGAATACCAAGATCACCATTGCCGGTACTGTACTGAACGATGTTAATCCGAAAAACACTTCAAGTGGTTACTACTATTACTATCAGAGATACTACTTTGATAAATATTACGGTGAGAACACAAAATAACGATTTGAACTAAAACAGCCCAGTCATCAAAACTGGGCTGTATTCTTTATAATTGATTAAGCAAGACAGGAATAAGGGAACTATGTCAACATCTAAAACAAAGAAAGACTGGCTTGGTACAACCTATGAGGCATTTTGCCAAAAAGGTGGAGAACGCCCGGAAGCATTCAAAACAATGTCAGGGGTAAAGATTGACCCTCTGTACACACCGGAAGATTTGAATAATAATTACAATGATAAAATTGGATACCCGGGTGAATATCCCTATACAAGGGGTGTTTATCCTACGATGTATCGTGGACGATTTTGGACTATGCGCCAATATGCAGGTTTCGGAGATGCAAAACAATCTAATGAACGATATAAATACTTGCTTGAAAATGGTCAAACAGGTTTATCTGTTGCATTTGATCTACCTACTCAAATAGGCTATGATTCAAACAATCCTATCTGTGATGGTGAAATTGGGAAAGTGGGCGTAGCAATTGATTCATTGGAAGATATGGAAGTACTGTTTGATCAGATACCACTTGATAAAGTTTCAACCAGTATGACCATTAATGCTCCGGCATCGGTTTTACTTGCAATGTATATGGTTGTTGCGGAAAAACAAGGTGTAAGTTCAGATAAATTGACCGGTACGATCCAAAATGATATTCTAAAGGAATATATCGCACGTGGAACCTATATCTTTCCTCCCAAAGCATCTATGCGACTTGTGACGGATACCTTTGAATATTGTTCAAAAAACATCCCAAAGTGGAATACTATCTCAATTTCGGGATATCATATTCGCGAAGCAGGCTCGACGGCAGCTCAGGAGATAGGATTTACACTTGCAGATGGAATTGCCTATACAGAAGCAGCTTTGAAGGCGGGAATGGATATTGACGCCTTTGCCGGTCGCTTATCATTCTTTTTTAATGCTCACAATAATCTTTTTGAAGAAGTTGCAAAATTTCGTGCTGCACGCCGCTTATGGGCAAAAATCATGGCAGAGCGTTTTGGTGCAAAGAAAGCAAAATCCCTGATGCTACGTTTTCACACTCAAACTGGTGGCTCAACTTTGACTGCTCAGCAGCCGGATAATAATATTGTTCGTGTAGCAATTCAGGCCTTATCAGCTGTGTTGGGTGGAACTCAAAGCCTACATACCAACAGTAAAGAAGAAGCCCTTGCTTTGCCTGCGGAAGAATCTGTCCGTATCGCTTTACGTACTCAGCAAGTTATTGCATATGAAAGTGGTGTTACTCAAACGATAGATCCTCTTGCAGGGTCATATTTTGTTGAAGCACTCACTGATAAACTAGAAGCTGAAGCACAAGCATATATAGAAAAGATCGATGAGCTTGGCGGTATGTCCACGGCCATCGAGCAAGGCTATGTGCAGCGTGAGATACAACGTGAAGCATATCGCACACAAAAAGAGATTGAAAATAATGAATGTGTTATCGTTGGGCTAAATAAATTTTCGATTAAAGAAGATGCTCCTAAGAACCTCTTACGTGTTGACAGAAGAATACAGCAGGAGCAAATCAAACGCATCGAGGACTTAAAATCACGTCGTGACGACAATGAAGTAAAGAGAAGTCTTGAAGAACTTAAAATAGCATGTCAAGGAAATGATAGCCTTATGCCCTATATTGTTGCTTCGGTTCGGGTTTATGCAACTCTCGGTGAGATATGCAATGTGATGAGGGATATCTTTGGCGAATATAAAGAAAATATTGTTGTATAGGAGAAAGAAAAAACATGGTTAAAAAAATATCACATATCGGTATAGCGGTTGAATCTCTTGAAGAACAGATCCCGTATTATCGTGATGTCTTGGGATTGAAATTTGTGGCAACTGAAACAGTAGAAGATCAAATGGTAAGAGTTGCTTTTTTTGATGTTGGCGATACTCGCATTGAATTACTTGAAGCGACAGATGAAAATAGTCCAATAGCAAAATTTATTGCAAGAAAGGGTCAGGGTGTTCACCACATGGCTTATCAAGTTGATGATTGTAAAATGGCAATTAACCAAATGGATGGAAAAGGCATGCGATTGATAGATACGGAACCCAGAATGGGAGCCGGAGGACATAAGATCGCATTTTTACACCCAAAATCAACTTTCGGAATATTAACTGAACTTACAGAAGAACATGAGTAATGGGGCAATAGGAGAGAATATGAATGAATTAAAGAATTTGCAGGAAATGCGCAGGGAATCTCACATGGGTGGTGGTAGAGATCGGATAGAAACACAGCATAAAAAAGGAAAAATGACGGCAAGAGAGAGAATTAAAGAATTGCTTGATCATGATTCATTTGAAGAATTTGATACATTTGTAAAACATCGTTGTACAGATTTTGAAATGGATAATAAACATTTTTTGGGAGATGGGGTTGTCACCGGTTGCGGTACGATAGATGGTCGTTTGGTTTATGTTTTTGCTCAGGATTTCACAGTTTTTGGTGGAAGTTTGAGTGAAACAGTTGCAGCGAAGATCGTAAAAGTACAAGACATGGCTATGAAAATGGGTGCACCTATCATTGGATTAAATGACTCGGGTGGTGCCCGTATTCAAGAAGGTGTCCTCTCACTTGGTGGCTATGGTGATATATTTCAAAAAAATGTTGAAGCATCAGGTGTTATTCCTCAAATATCGGGTATTTTAGGTCCCTGTGCGGGCGGTGCCGTTTATAGTCCTGCTATAACAGATTTTGTAGTAATGGCTGAAAATACATCCTATATGTTCATTACCGGGCCTAAAGTCGTGGAAGCTGTTACAAACGAGAAGGTCAACGAAGAACAATTAGGTGGTGCAATGGTCCATGCGGCTAAGTCTGGTGTTGCTCATTTCGCTGCTGAAGATGAAAAAGAAGCCATACTGTTGATACGGAAGCTGATTTCCTTCATGCCTTCGAATAATATGGAAGAAACACCGCTTCATAGTACAAGCGATAAGATCAATCGTCATTCAGATATTTTAAATGAAATTATACCGGAATCACCCAATTTACCTTATGATATGAAAGAAATCATTTATGAGCTTGTCGATGATCAGGAATTTCTTGAAGTCTCAAGACATTACGCTCCGAATATTATAATTGGGTATGGTCGTTTAAACGGTAGAACTGTTGGTGTTGTAGCAAATCAGCCCAGCTACCTTGCGGGTGTTCTTGATATTAAAGCAAGTATTAAAGCAGCAAGATTTGTTCGCTTTTGTGATGCTTTTAATATTCCACTGCTTACCCTTGTAGATGTACCGGGATTTCTTCCGGGTACGGCGCAGGAATACGGTGGTATTATTAATCATGGTGCTAAGCTGATCTATGCTTATGCTGAAGCAACTGTGCCTAAAGTGACGGTCATTACAAGAAAATCCTACGGAGGGGCATATATTGTAATGAGTAGTAAACACCTTAAAGGTGATATTAATTATGCATGGCCTAAAGGTGAAATTGCGGTAATGGGTGCGGATGGTGCTGTCAATGTACTCTTTAGAAGAGAATTGAAAGATGACAAAGATGGTTCACGCAAAGAAGAACTATTAAACGATTATAGAAATAAATTTGCTAATCCTTATGTGGCAGCAGAACATGGTTATATTGATGATGTTATTGAGCCTAAAAATACTCGTTTTAGAATTATTCGCGCATTCGAAATGCTTTCGACAAAGCGAATGAACAATCCAATGAAAAAACATGGGAATATACCTTTGTAAGGGGAAGTCTATGAAGAAGTATTTATTTGCCCTTTTATTAACGATTTCACCCTTACTGATATTTGCAGTGGGTATACCCGATGAAAAGAAGGAGGAGATCTTTACTATAACGGCAGTTGGTATCATTATCGTATTATTGGCTTTAACCATTGTCTCCATCAGTGTGGCGTTAATGTCAAAAGGCATAAATTTGTTAGACAATAGAGACAGTAAAAAAGTTAAAAAGATAAAAGAAGCAATTATGTCAGATGATGATGATCGAGCTATTGCAATTGCAGTTGCTTTACATCTTGAAAAAATTGCTTTGAATGAAGAAGAGAAGGCGATCTTGACGATTCAAAAAGTCATAAAGCCATTTTCAGGTTGGAATAATAAAGCGCATGGCATGCGTACACCAAGATTTAGAAACATATAGGTGAAGAATGAAATCATATAAAATAAAGGTCAACAACAAAGATTATAAAGTTGATATTGAATCGATTACCGATAATAAAGCAGATGTATTGTGTAACGAAAAAAGATATGAAGTGATCTTTGAAGAATCTTTTGTGCCGACAAAAACTCCTGTTCTCGCTAGAAAAGCGGCTGTTCCGATGGCAGATACTGCCAAAACACATAGTAGAGCTGATCACGCAGAAGCAAATGTGATCAAGGCACCTATTCCGGGATTGATCACGGAAGTTCTTGTTAATGAAGGTGATAAAGTCATGAGTGGTGATATTGTAGCTAAAATGGAAGCTATGAAGATGGAGAACAATATTTTGGCGTCTTCAGATGGAAAAATTAAGCTTGTCGCGATCAAAGTCGGTGATTCGGTGCTTGAAGGTGATGTATTGATGGCTTTGGAGGATGCATGAACATTTTAAGTGATTTTATTTCATATTCAGGATTTGCAAATGTAACATGGGGTCATATTGTTATGATCCTTCTTGGTTGTGTCTTGATGTATCTTGGAATAGCAAAATCATATGAACCACTCTTACTTGTTCCCATCGGTTTTGGGATATTAATGGGTAATATCCCGTTCATGCAAGATGCTGGTATGCAATTAGGGATCTATGAAGACGGATCCGTGTTGAATTACTTATATTTTGGTGTGATCAAGGGTATTTACCCACCTCTTATCTTTTTGGGAATAGGTGCCATGACGGATTTTTCTGCACTTCTGTCCAATCCCAAAATGGTTCTACTGGGAGCAGCAGCTCAAATAGGTATTTTTCTCACATTTTTGGGCGCAAGTTGGTTGGGTTTTACCCCCATGGAAGCGGGAGCCATTGGTATTATTGGTGGAGCTGATGGACCGACGGCAATTTTTCTTTCTTCTCGATTAGCTCCTCATTTAATGGGTGTGATTGCTATTTCTGCGTACTCATATATGGCTTTGGTGCCCATTCTTCAGCCGCCTGTTATGAAACTGTTGACGACCCCAAAAGAACGTGTGATAAAAATGAAACCGGTAAGAAATGTACCCAAAGTGGAAAAAATACTTTTTCCGATCATTGGTTTCTTGTTAACTGCTTTTATAGCGCCAACAGCCCTACCGCTTTTAGGGATGTTATTTTTTGGTAACTTATTAAAAGAATCGGGTGTAACGGATCGTTTAGCCGATACAGCAAAGAACGGGTTGGTTAATACGGTGACAATTTTATTGGGATTGACCGTAGGTGCTTCAACTCAAGCAACCACATTTTTAACATGGCAAGCTGTTGGCATTTTCGCTTTAGGGGCACTTTCTTTTATTGTCGCTACGGCAGGCGGTGTCCTTTTTGCAAAACTTATGAATCTCTTTCTTAAAAAAGGGAAAAAGATCAATCCGCTGTGTGGTGCTGCCGGTGTAAGTGCAGTACCCGATTCAGCTCGTGTAGTACAGCATGTTGGATTGGAATATGATAAAACAAATTATTTGTTAATGCATGCTATGGGTCCAAATGTTGCGGGGGTTATTGGCTCTGCGGTTGGTGCCGGTATTTTATTGGCAGTATTGGGTAAAGGATTATGATACAACGATTAGTTGATATACATAATCATATTATCTTTAATGTGGATGATGGTCCGGGGACTTTGGAACAATCTATGGACATGATGCGTCAGGCGGTCAAACATGGATTAACAGATATTGTTGCCACTCCTCATCAATTGGAAAATGACCAGGTATCAGAACATCATGAAAGACAAAATAAGGTTATTGAAAATTTTAATCGCCTTAAAGACGAAGTAAAAAAAGAGAAATTACCCTTAAATCTATACTTGGGTAGCGAACTATACTATACAACTTATGTTGTCAATGCACCTAAGATCCCTTTTTATACATATGAAGATAAAAAAAAATATGCTCTAATAGAATTTTCTCTAAATTGGCATCCCGAAGGATATAAAGAAGTATTTTACGAATTGATACAAAACGGGATCACCCCGATCCTTGCACATCCGGCACGATATAGTTATTTTTGGGAGATCGTTGATGATATTATTGACCTGGTAAAAATGGGTACTTTGATACAGATCAATGCCGGTAGTTTACTGGGTTATCAGGGAACACAAGCACGTTTTCTGTCTGAAATGCTCTTGCGTGAAGGATTGGTACATGTGATCGCTAGTGATGCACACAGAGCAAGACGGGCGATCGGTTTTAATATGCCAAGAGCAGCTGAAACTTTTAAGGTGAAATATCCTCATATCGATTTTGAGGCACTGACTTCAGTAAATCCATGGAAAATAGTTCAAGGTGAGACATTAGATATTGATGACGAACCATGTTATAAATTTGACAAGAAAAAGCAATATAAACTTTGGAAACGATTTTACTTTATACATGATGTCTTAGGTATAGACAACAAAATAAAGAGAAAACGAAAAAAAATAACGCGCTATATTTAGGCATTTCATGAAAATAAAACAACATGTATCACATTCTGTTTTTCAGGAAAATACCTACTTTCTATCTAAGAATGATCAGGTATTGATCATTGATCCCGGTGATGATCCAAGCTTGCTCATAGATGAAATAAATAAAAGCAAATATAAAGTTCAGGCGGTTCTGGCGACACATGGTCATGTAGATCATATACTTGCAGCTGCTAGGATATGTGAAAGATATTCTTGCCCTTTCATTATGAGTAAGTATGATCAGAAAATCGTGAATGATCTAGAGCTTACTTGTACAGGTTTTGGAATGAAATATTTTGGAACTCCAAAAATAGATAAAGATATAGCCAATGAGAGCGAACTGCAGATCGGTGAATTTTCATTGAAAATACTCCATACTCCCGGACATACAGCAGGGGGTGTTTGCTTTTTAATTGAAAATATTCTCTTTAGTGGAGATACACTATTTCATCGTTCAGTGGGGAGAACGGATCTTCCCGGTGGTGATCATGGCAAACTATTGCGTTCAATTAAAGATGTTCTGTATGCTTTACCCGATGAAACAATCGTTTATCCCGGGCACATGGATACAACAACAATTGGTGAAGAAAAGAGACATAATCCTTTTCTTAAATTATAAATGGAATTAGGAGCTGTTTATGGACAAAATACTGATTATAGGTGCAGGTGGACAAATAGGTACGGAATTGACTACATATTTGAGAAAAGAGTATGGAGAAAATAATGTGATTGCTTCAGATATTAGGGCAACGCTTCATGATGATCTTATGAAAGGCGGTCCTTTTATTCGAATGGATGCTATGGATAGTCGTCA
>JAUVKP010000150.1 GCA_030596185.1 Fidelibacterota bacterium
AAAATGCAGGCAGGTGAGTTCATGCATTCGCAGAAGATTGCTCTTATAAAATAATACTATGTAAGGGAACAGGCATGCCTATTCCCTACACAATAAATAAAACCCTTCTTCGATGAAAATTGAGGAAGGGCTTTTTGTAAAAGAACGATAAACGCCTGCCGGCCGTAGCTTTATGCGAAGACTGGATGAACTATAAATGATAAATAAAATATTTTATTTATCGTTTATCGTTTATAATTCATCATTTACAAAGGTCAGTTTATTCCTGTCTTTCTTCACTCCCGGAAAACTCAACAACCGGTTATGCATGACAACATAAATGCCCGGTTCTACAAATATTGAAGCAAAAAGGGCTTCTATAACATTTTGTGTGGCATCGCTATCACGGAATTCATAAGGTCGCATGGCACCGGTAAAAATGATCGGACATTTTGGGTTTTTTATCTCCTCGAAAAGCATATTACCCGTTTGCTCCAGAGTGTCAGTTCCATGGAGAATAATAATAGCATCGGAATTTCCCATTGCCTGGCGTGTGATATCAAGGATGATCTCACGGTCGCTCTCTGTCATATCCAGTGAATCTTTAAAGATCACATCTCGCTGATTGATGGTAACCTCCGGCAAACGTAAAGTACTGAGAATTTTTGATAAAATAGAGTGCTGGTTCGACAAAGCACCGCTGTGCTCATCGTAAGTCTTTTCTATGGTTCCGCCCGTTGTTATAAATGTGATCTGTTTCATTATAAATATACCTTTTATTTTTCTCCATGAATTTTACAACACTTTAGATATTTGAAACAAGAAATATCATTCCTGTGCTGCATTTTTGTCATTTGATAGCATTCAATTTTCTTTGTTAATACTTCATTATTAAAACTTCATTCCCGTTTATGATTCATTACATTTTTCTCACATTTAGAAACAAGTCTCAAAAGACTAAATCAACATGTAATTTGTTGATTTAGCGAATTATTATCTAAATCCTCTGCTTTTTGTTGAATATTTTTTAAATAATTCCATACTTTGCTGACATATTTAATTTACTTTCTGAAATATAATCTCTATATTAATAAAATTGATCTTTTGGATCAGTTGTTCATTTTCAAGCTTCGACGAAATTAAAGAACCAAAGGCAGAAATACTGCCTAACAAGGAGTTGCCGTGAACCCTCTTGCCGTAAAACTTAATGAAAAATTAAAATCTAAAGCACCTGTCATATTCGGGCTGCTTTCACAAAAGGGTAAAGAATCTTATTTCCCAAAGTCAGGTATTCTTTCTCAAAGCATGCAAGCAAAAGGTACTGCTATTAACGCAACTATTGGAATAGCTCTTGAAAATGACCAAAGTCCGGTACATATAAGATCTCTCGCTAAGCTTATCAATCTGGATCCAAAAAAAGTTTTTCCTTATGCAGGATGCTCCGGTATTCCGGAAATGCGAAAAAAATGGAAAAGTATGCAGGTGGAAAAAAATCCTGCGCTTGAAGGCAAGTCCACAAGTCTTCCGGTTGTTACGGCTGCTCTTAGCCATGGATTAAGTATTACGTCCCTTCTTTTCCTTGATCCGGGTGATACGGTGATAATTGCCGATAAATATTGGGGCAATTATAATATGTTGGTCAAAGAGCGTTACGATGTAAATTTTGACATGTACCCATTTTATGACGGCGATGGCATGAACCTCCAAGGTCTTGAAGATCGTTTATTAAATGGACCAGTTGGCAAAAAGGTTGTGGCAATGAATTTCCCAAATAATCCCACGGGATACACGCCGACAAAACTCGAAATGGAAAAGATCACATCTATTGTTAAAGCTAGTGCGGAACTAGGTAACCATATTCTGCTAATTTGCGATGATGCATATTTTGGTCTCGTCTATGAAGATGATGTTGATACACAATCGGTGTTTGCTCATGTTGCCGGTATTCATGAAAATGTTCTGGCTATAAAAATTGATGGTGCTACGAAAGAAGATTATGTCTGGGGTTTTCGTGTAGGTTTTATTACCTATGCAGGAAAAGATTTAGACAAAAATGTTTACACCATGCTTGAAGAAAAAACCGCCGGTGGTATTCGCAACAGCGTTTCTTCTGCGCCGCATATCTCCCAGTCACTGCTTCTTGAAACTTACAACCATCCTGACTATGTAAAAGATAAACAAGCAAAATATAAATTACTTCGTTCAAGATATAATGAAGTAAAGGCGGTTCTTGCAAAAAATGGTGAACGTTATTCGGAATATTTCAAACCCCTCCCCTATAACTCCGGCTATTTCATGTGCGTTGCGCTTGCAGATGGACTTGATGGTGATGCGATCAGAAAAGTATTGATCGAAAAATATAACACCGGTACGATCTTTATTAGCGGCGTTATCCGCCTGGCTTACTCAGCGGTTGCGCTTGACAATATTGAGCAATTATTCGAAAATCTTTACCAAGCGTGTAAAGAGCAAAAGTAACAAGATAAAAGGAGCTAACCCATGGCAACGATCGGTCATTATCGCAATGATAAAGAATTCCAAAAGGTCACTTCGATGATCCGGACGACCATTCAATCCGCATTTGTCGGCAACAATGTCATCCCGGTAAAAACAGTAGCAGAAGCCTACTCGTTGGCTCGACTTTCACCCGGTACCATTGAGCTTACCGGCATGCCTATTTACAGACCTGAAGAACAAGGACTCCCCAAAGACGCCAATGTACTGCTCTTTAATGACGGTACGGTCTTTGGCCGTTGTGCTGCAGCGCGACGTATTGTAGGTGAACCAAATGTAGATATGAAAATTTATTCAGGCAAGATCCGCGAAGCCATTTATAGCACTCGTTATCGCAAGATGTATCATGCCGAGACAGTTATCGGTTTAGATGAAGATTTTATGGTCAAAGCTCACCTGCTTATTCCCGAGAATCATGAAAATGTACTTTTATCATGGATGCTCAACTTTCAATATTTCAGCGATGAGATCAAAACTCGTTATGCCAATTCACGGGAATTGCAAGAAGGTGATGTCTATATTTTTTCCGATCCCGATTGGAAACATGAAGAACACCCATTGGGTTTGACCTTCTTTGATCCTGAATATAACTGTGCCGCGCTTCTTGGCATGCGTTACTTCGGTGAACATAAGAAAGGCACCCTTACCCTTGGCTGGGGCACAGCTGCTCGCAACGGCTACGCTTCTTGTCACGGTGGTTTAAAGCGCTACAATCTTGGAAAAGACCATAATTATACCGTTGCCGTATTCGGACTATCCGGCTCCGGAAAATCGACTATCACTCATGCAAAACATGACAATAAATATGATGTAACAGTTCTGCATGACGATGCATTCATTATCAATGCAGATGAAAAATACTCCATTGCACTTGAACCGGCATATTTTGATAAAACTCAGGATTATCCCATGAACTGTGAGGATAATAAATTCATACTCACACTGCAAAATAACGGGGCGATTCAATACGAAGATGGTAAGATTTATCCGGTCACTGAAGATGTTCGTAATGGAAATGGCCGTGCCGTCAAATCAAAACTTTGGACACCCAATCGAGTTGATCGTATAGATGATCCCATCAATTCAATTTTTTGGCTAATGAAAGATCCTACTATTCCACCGGTGATCAAGTTGGATGGTGCATCTCTCGGATCGTCCATGGGTGCTACTTTGGCGACCAAGCGAACCAGTGCCGAGCGTCTGGCTCCCGGTGTGGATCCAAATGCTTTAGTTGTCGAGCCTTATGCAAACCCATTCAGAACATATGCTCTTGAACTTGATTATTCCCGTTTTAAAAAACTTATTGAAGACGGTGTTGATTGCTATGTGCTGAATACCGGATTTTTCATGGGCAAAAAAGTTGAACCAAAACACACGCTTGGTATCATAGAATCTATCATCGAAAAGAAAGCTAAATTTAAGCCATGGAAACCTTTTGAAGATATCGAGATAATGGATATAGAAGGTTTTGCCACTTCTTTGGACAATACAGAATACCGCAAAGAATTCGTTGCGCGTTTTAATGACCGCATCAAATACATCGCTTCACGCGATACTGAAAAAGGCGGAATGGATAAACTTCCTGC
>JAUVKP010000013.1 GCA_030596185.1 Fidelibacterota bacterium
TGAAGAATCCAAAAAGCAAAAAGAGCAAAAAGAAGAACGCCAAAAAGCTGAAAAAGTAGCTGCTGAACAACTAAGAAAAGAACATTCAGATAAAACTAAAGATGCCGATAAAGATGATAAGAAGAAAGACAGGGTCAAAAAACCTGGAGAAAATCAGTTTGAAAATAAACTGGAAAAACTGAAAGCTCGTCATAAACATGCAACGAAGCGTATTCAAGTTTCAGAAATGGAATCTCGTTTGGACAAGTTCCGTCAATCAAAGAATATTGATGACCTTGAAACCGGAACTGCAAAACCTGTTGTCTCCAAACGTCGCCATAAGAAGAAAAAAGTAGTGGATCAGAATGAAGTGAACAAAGCTATCCAAGCTACACTTTCATCAATGGGTTCTAAGTCTAAAAAGAAAAAATATAAAACACGTCAGGTTGAGGAAGGTGAGGAGATCCTTGAAAAAGGTATCATCGAGATCACTGAATTTATCTCAGTTGATGAACTGGCAAAGCATTTGGATGTTACGGCAGTTGATATTATTGGAAAATGTCTCAGTATGGGTCTGATGGTAACCATCAATCAGCGTCTGGATTGGGACACTATTGAATTGCTTGCTGCAGAATATGAAGTTGAAGTAAGTAAACTCAACGAATACACCGAAGAGATCATTGAAGATGATGAAGAAGAATTCGAAGGTGAACTCATAGAACGTCCTCCGGTTGTTACAGTCATGGGTCATGTGGATCATGGTAAGACATCAATTCTTGATTTTATCCGTAAAGAACAAGTTGTGGATGGAGAATCGGGTGGTATTACTCAGCATATCGGTGCCTACAGTGTAAAAACAAGTGCTGGAAAACAAATTACTTTCCTTGATACTCCAGGTCACGAAGCTTTTACCGCTATGCGTGCACGTGGAGCACAAGTTACTGATATTGTTGTGGTTGTGGTTGCTGCAGATGATGGTGTGATGCCTCAGACAAAGGAAGCTATTAACCACGCGCAAGCTGCAGGTGTACCAATGATCATCGCGATCAATAAAATGGATAAACCTGATATTGATCCTGACAAAGTTATTCGCGAATTATCTGAGATGAATGTATTGGTCGAAGATTGGGGAGGTTCAGTACAGTCCGTTAAGGTTTCAGCCAAAACAGGTTTAAACATAGATGCCTTGCTTGATGCTATCTTGCTAGAAGCAGAAGTTCTAGAATTAAAATCTACACCTGAAGGTGATTCACGCGGTATCGTGATCGAATCGCAGTTAGATAAAGGACTTGGTGCTATTGCGACTGTATTGATCAATCGCGGTACTCTGAGAGTTGGGGATACATTTATCTCCGGCCGCTTTGCCGGACGTGTTCGAGCTATGATGGATGAATACGGTAAACGGATCAAGGAAGCTTTACCTGCTGATCCTATACAGATACAGGGATTTGATTCAGTTCCGCAGGCAGGTGATCGTTTTATTGTGATGGACGATGAGAAAGAAGCTCGCCGTATCGCAAACGAACGCCAAATTATTCATCGCGAACAGGAGTTCCGGGCACAATCACTACAGACTCTTGATGAGATCGGCCGCCAGATCGCTGAAGGTCGTACCCGTGAACTTGCTATTATCATTAAAGGTGATATGGACGGTTCCATTGAAGCATTGGCTGATTCATTTATGAAATTATCTACCAAAGAAGTGGCTGTAAATGTTATCCACCGTGGTATCGGTATGATCAACGAATCAGATATCAACCTGGCATCTGCATCAAGAGCCGTTATTTTTGGTTTTCATGTGAATGCAACAGGTAAAGCGCTGGAACGCGCAAAAAAACTTAGTGTCGAGATCCGAAATTATACGGTTATCTACGATGCCGTTGAAGATGTACGCCTTGCTCTTGAAGGTTTGCTTGAACCCGATAAGGTTCAGGAAATTCTCGGTTCATCTGAAGTTCGTCAGTTGATCAAGATATCTAAAATTGGTGTGATCGCAGGTTCTATTGTAACCAGCGGTACCATGAAAAGAAATACGACGATCCGTATCCTTCGGGACGGTGAAGAAATATTTAAAGGTTATTTATCATCCATTAAGAGATTTAAGGATGATGTGAAAGAAGTTAAAGAAGGTTTTGAATGTGGTATTTACATTGACTCCTTCACAGATTTCAAAGAAGGCGATATTGTTGAAAGCTATATGGAAAAAGCGGTAAAACGTAAATTAGAGGCTTAAGAATATGATATCACGTTCAGAAAGATTGGCAAAAGAGATTCGCCACGCTGTGGCGGGACTGCTGATCCACTCGGCACCTGAAGATTGCAATGAGGCGATGCTGACTGTTTCACATGTGGAATTGACCAAAGATCTAAAAGAAGCAAGGATCTTTATTTCGGTCTATCCTCCTGATGAAGGCCTGCGTAAGCGTTGTCTTGCTTCCTTGGTCTCAATGAGAGGACGTATACGTCTCGAGATCGGGAATAAGGTTATCATGCGCTATGTGCCGAAAATTAAATTGTTAATTGACGATAGTTTGGATAATGTTGAAACCATTAACACATTATTGCGAGATATCTGAGGATGGACTTGTGCTGGGAATGACAGTTCCTTTGCACAAAGCCATTGACTGGACATCCTTTGATGTTGTAAATAAATGCCGGTATGCCACGGGCTTTAAAAAAGTCGGTCACGCCGGAACCCTTGACCCATTCGCGGAGGGTGTACTTATCTTGGGCTTTGGAAAGCATACGAAATTGCTGGATACCCACAAGGATAAGAACAAGGTATACCGCGTTGACATAGAACTGGGCAAAGAAACCGACACGCAAGATCGTGAAGGTCAGATCCTGAAAAGCAGCGAGGTTGATTCGCCACCAACTTTGGATGACATTCAGGCAGTTTTGCCGCAATTCAGGGGTGATATCACCCAGATTCCGCCGATGCACTCGGCCAAAAAGGTAAAGGGAAAACGCCTTTATACTTTGGCAAGAGCCGGCAAGATCATTGAAAGAGACCCTATACATGTCCGTATCAACGCTCTTGATATTCTTGAATATGAGTGGCCGAGACTGACCTGCAGGGTAAATTGCAGTACCGGAACTTATATTCGTACCCTTGCGGCGGATATCGGCTCTGCTCTTGGCTGCGGCGCTTACGCGCATGCATTGGTCAGGGAGCAGATCGGAGATATCACATTGGACGAATGCTACACAATAGAAGAATTTATTGAAGCATGGAAATCTATAGCACACTTGACCAAATAGGGGATAGACCCGCTGTAGTATTGGCCGTTGGTTCATTTGACGGACTGCATCAGGGACATCGGAAGATCTTAAAAATAGTACGCGAAGAAGCGAACCGACGCGGTGTGAAAAGTATGATTATTACCTTCGCGCCAACACCGCGAGAGGTATTTAGCGGACAAAAAGAGATCGCTCTGATGAAACCGGAGGAAAAAACCGATGCTATCACTGCGATGGGGATAGATATAGTGTGTATGAAGCACTTTGATCTCGAATTTGCAAAGATAGGTCCGGATGAATTCCTCACACGTTTATTGACATATCTCGATCTGAAGGCCATTGTGGCCGGTCCCGACCATTCAATTGGTAATAAAGAAACAGGCGGGATCGAGTATTTACGGGAAGCCGGTAAAAAAAATGATTTTGATCTTATAGTTGTGCCGAAAACACAATATAAAGGTGAAGAGATCAGTTCTCAGCTTGTTCGTAAAACACTTAAAACAGGTCAAATTGATGATGTAGTCGCCATGTTGGGTTATTACTTCCGGATCTCCGGAACAGTAGTCCCCGGTATGAAACGGGGAAGGACCTTAGGTTACCCAACGCTGAATATCAAACCTGATCTCGTATCTTGTATGATACCGGCTTATGGCGTTTACTGCGTGTCAGTCCGCTTGGATGGCAAGGATATGCCCGGAATATGCAATATTGGAGTGCGTCCTACATTCGAGGAAGAAGGACTTTCCATGGAGGTGCATGTTTTTAACGAGGACCTTGATCATCAATACGGGAAAGCAGTCGAGATTCGCTTTATGCATTATATCCGTGGTGAACGGAAATTTGATAACAAAGAAGTTCTTATAGAGCAAATAAAAAAAGACATTGAAAAATGTAAAACATATTGACGGAGGAAAAATGTCAACTTTAAGTAAAGATCAGATCGCAGAGATCGTAAAGAAATTTGGAAAAAATGAACAAGATACCGGAGCTCCTGAAGTACAGGTCGCTATTTTAACACAGCGTATTAAAGACCTGACTGAGCATGCGAAATTGCACAAAAAAGACCATCATAACCGTCGTGGATTATCCAAGATGGTTGGTCAACGTCGCCGTTTACTTCGCTACATCCAAAAGGATGATTATAACCGTTATCTTGACCTAATTAAAGTACTAGGATTAAGAAAATAACATAAATGACAGCAGGAAATAGTTGCTGTCGAGAAGGAGTAAACTTTGATTACTAAAGAAAGAACCATAGCTGGTAAATTAATCAGCTTGGAAACAGGTCGTATTGCCAAACAAGCAGATGGTGCTGTTCTTGCAAGTGTCGGCGATACCATGGTGTTGGCTACGGTTGTATCCAGCAAAAAACCGCGCGAGGGTGCTGATTTTGTTCCATTATCAGTAGAATTTCGCGAAAAATTCTATTCAAGCGGTAAGATCCCCGGTGGATTCTTACGACGTGAAGCCAGATTGTCAGATCGCGAGATCTTAAGCTCACGTATTATTGATCGCCAGATCAGGCCTTTATTGCCGAAGAACTGGTATTTTGAAACACAAGTTATCGTAAGTGTATTATCATATGATGGCGAAAATCAACCGGATATGTTGGGTACAGTTGCCGCTTCGGCTGCTCTTAGTATTTCTGACATTCCTTTTGAAGGACCTATCGCATCGGTTCGTGCTGCACGCGTTGATGGGGAATATGTAATAAACCCAACATATGCTCAGCTTGAAGATACAGATTTAGAAATTGTTGTTGCCGGATCTAAAGATTCAATCGTTATGGTTGAAGGTGAAACAAAAGAAGTTTCTGAAAATGATTTCTTGGGTGCTGTTAAAGTATCTCATGAAGCAATTGTTGAATTCATTGCAATGCAAGATGAATTAGTTGCTGAGATCAAACCGGTTAAGCGCGAAAAACCTGTAGATGAAGAAGATGAAGATTTCAAAGCCAAAGTCATTGAGATGGTTGGCAAGAAAATGGATAAGATCCTCTCCATCACGATGAAGCAGGAACGCGGCGATGCGGAAGTTGCCTTAGTAACTGAGATCGTTGAAGCATTGGAAGAAGAATATCCCGAATGTGAAGATGATGTAAAGAATATCGTTCACGATATTCATAAAGAAGAAATTCGCAAGAAGATCTTGAAGAAAAAAATCCGTGTAGATGGTAGAAAAACAAATGAAATTCGTAAGATCACCGCAGAAGTAGCTGTTCTACCACGTGTTCATGGTTCTTCATTATTTACTCGCGGAGAAACTCAGGCATTAGTTGTAACAACTCTGGGATCATCACGTGACGCTCAATTATTAGATAGCATAAATGGCAAAGAAGATAAAGTCTATATGCTACAATACAATTTCCCGCCTTTCTCTACCGGAGAAGCTCGCATGATCCGTGGCGTTAGTCGTCGTGAAGTTGGTCATGGTAATCTTGCAGAACGTTCACTTAAACCTGTTCTTCCTTCAGCAGAAGATTTTCCTTATACCATTCGTGTTGTCTCGGATATTATGGAATCAAACGGTTCTTCATCCATGGCATCTGTCTGTGGTGGTTGTCTATCTCTGATGGACGCCGGTGTACCGCTGAAAAAAATGGTATCCGGTATTGCAATGGGATTGATCACAGACGGCGATAAATTCGCTGTTCTTTCTGATATCCTAGGTGAAGAAGATCATTATGGTGATATGGATTTCAAGGTAACAGGTACTGAAGATGGTATTACTGCCATTCAAATGGACCTGAAGATCGAAGGATTGTCTTTTGATCTTATGAAAACCGCATTGGAACAAGCAAAAGAAGGCCGTCTTCATATTCTCAATGAAATGAAGAAAGGCTTAGATACACCAAGACCTGAACTAAGCAAATGGGCACCGCGCATGTCCTCTATGAAGATCGATACTGAAAAGATCGGTGCTGTAATAGGACCGGGCGGTAAAGTCATTAAAGAAATTATTGCTAAAACCGGCGTTGAAATGGATATTGATCAAGACGGAATCGTTAAGATCTTTACCATGGATGCTGCTGCAGCAACTGAAGCTGAAAATTGGGTTAAAGCATTGGTTGCTGAACCTGAAGTGGGTAAAATTTACGATGCAAAAGTCACACGTCTTATGGACTTTGGTGCTTTTGTTGAATTTATGCCCGGAAAAGAAGGCTTGGTTCATATTTCTGAAATGGCTTGGGAACGTACCAACGCCGTAACTGATATTGTTCAGGAAAATCAAGCCATTAAGGTTAAATTATTTGAAGTTGATAGTCAGGGTCGTGTGAACTTGAGTATTAAACGGACAACAGCGCCCCCCGAAGGTTATGTGGAACCGGAACGGAAACCACGTCCTGACAGAAGACCCAATAACCATTCACGGGATCGTCGAAGATAATCCTAAACGGAATTAATGCAATTACCATATCATAAAACCGTTTTAAATAATGGAATAATTACACTGACCCAATCGGTTGACGCAGTTCGCTCGGTTGCGGTCGGTGTTTTCATTCAAGCAGGTTCTTGCGATGAGAACCCGCAAAATAATGGTATCGCACATTTTCTTGAACATATGTCTTTTAAACAGACAAAAACACGGTCGGCGTACGATATTGTTGAAGATATCGAATCCCGTGGTGGACATGTTAATGCATATACCAGTCGAGAATTGACAGGGTATTATGCACGTGTACTGAATTCTGAATTAGATAAAACCTTAGATGTTCTTTGTGATATCGTTCGCAATTCAACCTATCCACAAGATGAAATAGAACGCGAAAAATCAGTGGTTATTGAAGAAATTCGTGATTCTTTGGATACACCGCAAGATATCGCAAATGATTCCTTTATGGAGCAGATGTTCCCAAAACATCCCTATGGTTATCCCATTATGGGTAATGAGGATACAGTTTCTTCTTTTTCATTGGATACTATCCGTGATTTTGTTGATAAGCAATATACTTCTTACCGCATAACAGTTGTAGCTGTTGGTGCCTTAGATCATAATAAAGTCGTTAAAAAAGTGGAAGCGATGATGGGAGATTTTAAGACCATCACTCACGCACGTGAGGAATATCCGCTTTTTGACCCTGTTGAAAAAGAACGGATCGTTTCACGAGATATTGCTCAGTCACACTTACTTATTGGCCGTCGTGCTATGGGATATACCGATAAACGTCGTGTTACCTATGCTGTTCTTAACTCAATTTTAAGTGCAGGTATGACATCCCGTCTTTTTCACAATATTCGTGAGAAATACGGTTTTGCTTATACTATCTATTCATTTATCGATGCTTTCAAAACCACGGGTTTATTTGGTGTCTATATTGCAACAGATCTAAAACATGTTGATACACTGAAAGAACTGATCTGGAAAGAGTTTAGAAAATTAAAAAATGATGGTATAAGCGAACTTGAATTGGATAAAGTGAAAGCTCAAAGCAAAGGTTCATTGGTCATGGGCCTTGAAAGCATGCCCAATCAGATGGAACGTATGATACAACAACATATACGTTACAATAAGATAGTCAGCATAGATGAATCACTAAAAAAAATTGAAGCTATAAGACCGAAAGATATACAGGATATATCGCAAGAATTGTTTGACGAATCACTATTTCATACTTTACTGCTGAAACCAAATGGTAAAAAAACTTAAATACCCCGTACTGGCCTATCATAAAGTAACAAAGCAATGGGAAATTTCTTTTACCATGCTTTATCCTCGTACTTTTGAACGCCAAATGCGTTATCTTGCAACAAATGGCTATGTGGGTAAAAGTTTACGGGAATATCTTGCAGACCCGAAAGACCATTACTTTGTATTGACCTTTGATGATGCTTATGAAAGCGTATATAAAAATGCTTACCCCTTGCTAAAAGAACTTAATTTTAATGCTACTGTATTTGTTCTAACCAATTACCTGGGGAAAAATAATACCTGGGATTTTACTCCGGGAAATATATTTTCCAGGCATATGGACGCCAAGCAGCTCAAGATTTTACACAAAGAAGGGTGGGAGATAGCTTCACATGGTGAGAACCACCGGGCTATGACGGGTATGCATCCGGACTTGGTCATGCATGAATTGAAGCATTCTAAAGAAGTGATCACATCTTTGATCGATGATGAAGTTGAAACCTTTTGTTTCCCATTTGGTGTTTATAATGCCGGAGTGGTTGCTACAGCAAAAGCCATTGGTTACAAAAATCTCGTTGGATTTACAGAAGCATCACGATATGGCGTTATATCGCGTTCTGCTGTTTATCGTGTTGTTGACGGTCGTTTCAGTGTAATACGCAAAATACGCCAATGCCCCTTTGATCTCTTTTTTGAGGGTATAAAAGAGGGTATCTTTCATTCTTTTTCTTTACTTTCACGACTCAAACAACGCTTTCGCAAGTCTAAATAATTCATTTATAAAAAGATTATAATATGCTTGATTATTAGGCACTTATAGGTGTATCTTTAAGTAATTATTATTCTAAGGTGCGTTATGAAGTACAAGGCTATTAAAAAATTATATTACTCTATCAGCGAGATTAGTGAAATGCTGGATATTAAGCAATCAGTGATCCGATACTGGGAATCTGAATTCAAAGAATTAAAGCCTCAAAAGAACCGAGCCGGGAATCGAATTTACAAAAAAGATGATATTGCGATCTTGCGCATGATCAACCATTATGTGCATGGTAAACATCTGTCGATCCACGGAGCGAATGAAGTGATCATGGATCTAAAAGCAGAAGGTTTGTATAAACGCAAACTACAGGAATTGAATGAGATCGAACCGGTAAAAGCATCAGTAGAAGAAAAAGTTGAAGCGCCTGTTGAAGTCGAATCTAAACCTGAAGAATTGACCGTCAAAGCGGTAGAAGAAGAAGTCGAAAGTCCCGAACCGGAAATCCAACCGATAGAAAGGGCTGAAACTGAACCGCAATTCAAGATAGTAACGCCCACTGAGGAAACATTTATATATCCATTGGATGAAGCGAAGGAAGAGAAAATTATTAAAGAAGAATCCATTCCTGAAGAACTTATTGAGCCTCAACCTGAAGCTCCTCAATTATCTAAAGAACCGGAAGAAATACTTGAGATCAAAGAAGAACCTAAGAGCGATCCCGAACTAAAAGAACTCTTAAGGAAAATATCAGAAAATATCAGAGATATAATTGATATTCTGAACGAATAAGGTAAGACGTAAAACGTAAAACGTGAGACGGCGTGAAAAATATTTTCGTAATTTGCTTTAGTTCTTTTATCTATTTTTTAGGAAGCGTATCAAACCGAGGATCATTTGTTTAATTTTATTCAGTTCATTCATTATTTCATTGTTTTCAATCAAACCTAATCTTTTTGAAACGATAAGTTGTGTTTCTAATTCAGTTAATGATCCTAAAAAATAATAAAGAAAACCCGTTGTGTGAAACTAATACGTAAGTGTAATATAACTGTCATTTCGATTGAATTTTCAGTCATTTGGCTGAAAATGAATAGAGAAATCTCAAACATTTAACAAAATTGTGCGGTTTGAGATCCCTCCCCGATTACCAAGCACAAATCAAGTATTATTTTACTAAAATCGGATTTACTGAGCGATAATTAGGTATGTAAGGTTTACCTGAGTTTAT
>JAUVKP010000199.1 GCA_030596185.1 Fidelibacterota bacterium
ATCACAATTCCCAATAAAAGCGGGATCTTGAATCCTTTTGCATCGAAGATGGGAATAAGCAATGCCGATAAAGCACCAACAAGGCCGATCCAAGAGAACCAGCGCACAGAACGTTTTGTAATTGTATCGACAATAGGCGCAATGATCAAGACTCCCCCTCGCATTAATAGCATGGCAAGAACAATACTAACACCTTCAAAAGTATAGGCTAGTGTTGTAGTTCCAATGATCAATGATGTGAATATACCTGATAGAATCGTCCATTTTGTAGGGTGTGGTATACTTATGCCCAAAACAGTTGAATGTTTGGCATATTTCCACCACCCCAAGACGGAGATCACGATAATCATGGTAGTCAATGTTGCAATGGCCGTGACCGGAAGGATTGAAAATCCCGCAAGTCCGGTGCCATCTAAAGAAGGCAATAAACCTTTGCTCATAATTTTAGTAAACAAAGAATACGGCACATAACATGCAAAATAACCAAAGGCAAAGCCCCAGATAGTATTGTTGCTGATGAAGTCTTTAAATGATCGTTTTCCCAAAATTACCTCGTTATTTTTTGTTTTTAATTTCCCATAGATCCGTGAAGCATTTATCTAATGCCGGACCCAATTTTTCCGGGTAGATGGTAACTTCGGGCATATTATTTAAAACAGCATATGGGATCTTGTGTTCGCCAAAGTAAATATATTCAGAGTCATTGCCCTTAAATTTTTCCCAATCTACTTCTTTGTATAGACGTTCTACCTTTTCATCCGGAAGTCCGTGTTCAAGAATTGAATCGGGTCGATCCGGATTGAAGCGACGACGGTTTTTACGTAAAGATTCTTCAAAAGGAACATCAATATAAAGCACACAGGCTTTATTTAGAATATCTTCAGAAAGTGAACGGAAAGCACTTTCGTAACCACCGTGTTCGGATCCGCGACTGAATTCAAGGATCGTTGATGTGTTTTCTGCATAGCCCTCATCACGAAGTTTTTTTCCATATTCAAATGAAATACGTTCAATGAGCAGGTTCCATTGATAATTATGAAGGAAATAACCTTCTGAATCGGAATGTACGCGCGGTTTGTTCATGACTTTTTCAAGAATGGCATCTTCTTCAAACCAGGTCCACAACATGGGGAAATCATCGATCTCCTCGAAATTGTTAATATGAAAACGTTCTAAACGTTCATCAACAGGTGTTTTCTTCAAATAATCAATGACTTCAGATTTTCCCGCAGCGGGTCGTCCCATGAGAATTATTATCTCAAAATGTTTTTTCATCTTTTAAACTCCTAAAAAATATTAATGGGTAAAATACTAATAAATCAACCAGAGACAAAGGACATTATTAAAGTCACTAAGATATTAGGATATTGTGGGGTCATAGGCAAATGTGCCACAAGCGAGTCCGATGATCAACAGAAATATAAAAATATTTTTTTTTGTTCTATTCTCCTTGTGGAAGATCAAGGTCAATAATAGATGATCTTTCTTATATCGTAATTTATTGGGGTTCCATCATGAAACCGGATTTTTTTGATCCAGTTTCCCCGCTTATCATATTCATATTCAAAGTTTAATATTAGTTGTTCAAGACTATCTGTATCAAATTGTTTTACTTCCGAGAGGAGATCATGGTCATTATAAGTTAATATGAAAAAATCGCTTAGTTCTTCATAAAGATCATAGCGATATATTGTTGAGATCAGTTCCGTTTCACCGATATACTCCATTTTACTATATCCCTCAAGACCCCAATTTCCATAGTACCATTCCTCTAATTGTCGGTTATTATCGTCCAAAACCCAATGTAATGAATCAAAATCATCACTATCGGGACTGTTATAGATAATGCGAGAGATCAATTCATTATTTTCGTTATAGTAAAGGTACCAGGACATAAACAGGAAGCCATCTTCTTGGATATGGATCCGTTCAGTATTGTTGCCTTTATCATCATAAAGCCAGACCCATTCAAATACTTGTTCGCCATTGGCATTATAGCCGACTTCACCAAGGCACCTAAAGTTCTCATCATGGTCGCGAAGCAGTTTCGCATCCAGGCTGTCAGCCTCTCTATAGAAATAGGCCTGGGTAACATAACCATGTTTGTTAAATGTCAGAGTTTGATCCTCATCGCCAAGTCGATTGGGTTCGCCCTTAACAATTTCCCCATTTTTTTCCAGGGCATTGTAATGGTAGATCGTGAGATGATTAACCTTACCGCTGACATCATAAAATTCAGTGTCCTTTTGCGGCATGTTTCGTCCCACACATGAAAATAAAATCAGGACCGTAAGTGCCAATAATGTGTACTTCATCGAATCCTCCCCGGTTTAGGGTACATAAGCATATTTTGATATTTTGGTATAACAATTTACAGTTAGAGGTAAGCAAAGACAAGAATTAAGTATACAGGCAAAAGCATAAACAATTGACAATTGATAAAGGACAATTGACAATTAAAAGACACAAGAGCCAAGAAACAAGTACACAGGCAAAAGCATAAGCAATTGACAATTGATAAAGGACAATTGACAATTGATAAAGGACAACCCTGCGCTACCAACTTCGCCTCATCCTACGCCACCCCCTTCGCTCCGAACAATCGGAGCTTCGAAGGCCAAGAAGGCTACGGTTAGCAGAGCACTACACTACGCTTCGGTCGAAATGACATAAAAATAAATATAAATGTAAAGACGCGATTTATCGCGTCTCTTTTTTTTATATGGATTTTCTGTGACATGAATAGATCCTTCAGCTTCATCCGTCAGCTGACGGACTTCGTTCAGGATGACAATCCTGCGCTACCAACTTCGCCTCATCCTACGCCACCCCCTTCGCTCCGAACAATCGGAGCTTCGAAGGCCAAGAAGGCTACGGATGACAAGAAGGCTACGGATGACAAGAAGGCTACGGATGACAAGAAGGCTACCAACCTACGCCCCGAAGTATCGTGGCTACGGCATGGCGCAGCGCTGGTCAAGAAAGCTACGAATTGCAGGCAATTGACAATTAAAAGACACAAGAGCCAAGAATCAAGTGGTGAAACATGAAAATCTTACACAAAGGTGGCAAGAAATACTAAGCCCAAAAGAAAACTATAAACTACGGTCAATAGACAACTATCAACTATCAACTATCAACTTTCAACTATCAACTTTCAACTATCAACTTTCAACTTTCAACTTTCAACTTTCAACTATTAACTTTCAACTTTCAACTATCAACTTTCAACTTTCAACTATCAACTTTCAACTTTCAACCCTCAACCCTTCTAATACATTCCCTCATGTCGATCTAGATTTCTATAATGAATAGCTTCACTGATATGTGTTGG
>JAUVKP010000061.1 GCA_030596185.1 Fidelibacterota bacterium
GAATTGGATTTATATGCCAATTCTCCCCATCCGGGAAGAACGATACTTTTTAAAACAGTATTCTTGGGAGCAAGCTCCTGCGCAAATAGAGTGCCTATGAGTGTAAGTAAAATCAAAGTGCGAGATAATCGTTTCATACGGGTCCTTTTTTAGCTTGATCTGACAAAAAATAATATCGCCGTTACGGCATTTAAAATCAACATCCAAATGGAGAATTTATATACAGAACTTCTTACGTTTTTAGCTTGCTCAGGTTCCGTCATAAATGAATCTAATATAATGAAGGGTTCCTGCCCTTTTTGCAGTTGGATCTCACATCGGATCGAATCGTTATCTTCTCTATAATAAAACAATTCTCCATGATAAAGAGCGGTACTTGAATCTCTGACAAGAATATAATCGTGTTTTTCAAGTAATTCGGAGATCTCTAAAAGATAGGGATTTTCCATTTTAAAATATACAGCATTAGAGCGTATCTCTCCTGCAGACAGAGAGGCGAAAATGATCAGGAGAAGAATAGTTATTTTTTTCGTTTTGGCCATAAAGAAAATATCATTCCCAAAAGCATGATCACGCTCATGGAGATGCCAAAAAGGTTTCCGGTTTTAACGTATGCCGAGTCATGTATCCCTGCAGATAAAGAGCAATCAAGAATCCCACAGGTGTATAGTGGTAAATGATCTATAACTTGTCCTTTTTCATCAATGAACATTGATATCCCGGCATTTGCCGAACGGATCAAAGGTCGGCGTGTTTCAACTGCACGAAGGATCGAGATAGCGGCATGTTGGTAAGGACCCACTGAACGACCGAACCATATATCATTGGTAATAAGAATGTTATATTTACTTCCTTGAGCAGAAAAAGATCTGACCGTATGAGGAAAAACAGAGTCATAACAGACCATAGGTGTAAATGCGATACTGTCAGAAGTCATTTTTAATGGTTTTCTAAAGTTTCTATGAGAAAATTCGCTTTGACCGTATTCCATGTTATTCAACCAAGAAAACATAGTGCCCCCGGGTGTGAATTCACCAAATGGAACTAGGTGTAATTTATCATAGATCGTTGCATTGAAAGTTGATTTTTCAGGTTCAAAAACAAAGACCGTATTGGTGGTGGAATGCCAGTTATTTTCATTTTTGTAATAGAAATCCAAAGCCCCCGTGATCAAAGTGCTGTTCATATCAACAGCGCATTGATTTACCAGGTGCGTAAAGTAAATAGAAGAACGCAGGTAATAGGGAACGGCTGTTTCAGGCCACACGATCACATCCGGTTGAAAGCCATTATCTATTCTGCTGAGAGAATCTAGTTTATTAACAATGGGTACTCTATTTGCAGGTATCCATTTTTCTTTAGCCGGAATATTGGGCTGGACGATCCTGAAATTCAATTTATTCTCAGAGGAAAGATCGGAACTAATCATGATCGTTCCGTAAATAAAAGGGAAAAGCAAGATAACAATAAGAGAGATCAGACGTCTCCGGGAATAATATTTGATCATGAGAAAAAGAAATAGGTTCGTGATAAGCAGAACGAACGATATAGTATAAACTCCTCCAATATCAGCCATTTGCACATAGAGTGTGTTGTAAGCCTGTGAATGTCCCAAGCTTAACCATGGAAAGCCGAAAGTGCCAAATGATCTCAGAAATTCTACTGCAACCCAAATGAAAGGCAAGAATAGAAAAGCTAATGAGGTGTCTTTTCTGTGGATCATCTTGAAAAGCATTCCGATAAATCCATAATTCAAAGCAAGAAAAACAGCTCCCAACAGCATGGAAAAAGTCGCAAGCCAGGGAAATGTCCCGGTATTCAATGCTAACCAATGGATTGAGAAAATGGAGTAGAAAATTCCCCAGATCAGTCCGGTAAGAAAACCATTTTTGGCTTTTTCGAGAATGAATAGGAGGGGGAGAAGGGCGAAAAAAGCGGTATAAAATTGATTAAATGGTGCAAATGATAATTCAAGAAGAAGAGCAGAAAGTAAAAGTAGAAAAATATGTTTTAGCTTAAGTTTCATGTGTTGCTCCGCGAATCCAAATATTCCTGCAACATGATACGTGCGGCCAATTGATCGACCATCCCTTTATCATCACGAGCTTTACGGCCCTGTTGTTTAAGGATATCTTTAGCCTGAATGGATGTGTAGCGTTCGTCCCATGAGATGATAGGGACATCAATGCTTGATTTCAGTGATTCAATAACTTTATCAACCAGTCGCGTTTGATCTGTTTTGTTACCCGATATACCAATAGGATAGCCCATAATAATTATTATTGGCTTGTATTCTTCATAGATGGCTATCAGTTGTTTGATCCCGTCATCATAATTGCTGATTCTTAGTGTATCTAAAGGAGTGGCAATTATTTGAAGAGGGTCAGAGACTGCGAGACCGATCCGCCGCATTCCGTAATCGATCGCAAGGACTCGCTTCATGCTTATCCTTACACTTCCCGGGGTTTAGAAAGGTATTCTTTTAGTACTTTGCCAGCTTTAAAATGAACTTTTTTACGTGCAGGGACATAAATAACTTCATTTGTCTTAGGATTGCGTGCTTGTGGTTTTGCTTTAGAATTCTTGACCTCAAAAACACCAAAATTTCGGATCTCAATTCGGACACGGTCAGCTTCTTCGTCCATAAGCAGATCTAGCATGGCTCCAAAGATCTCATCCATGTACTTTTCACATTCATAAATACGCATTTTACAACCACCTTTGGTTCTTACACGTATGTGTTTTGCAACATCTTTTTTAGTGAATGTTTTCTTTTCCATTGATTCCTCCCAGAATTATGTTCTATCGATGGTTAATACCCCAGGGATATTTTTTAATTTTCGCATGATACGTTCAGCATGTTTCAAGCTCTCGACCATAACGGCAACTTGCCCCCTGGCCAATTTACCTTCAACCGAGAAATTTATACTTAGCATATTTGTGTGTTGATCATGAATGATCTGTGAAACATCATAGATCAGATTTGCTCTGTCTTCACCAATAACATTGATGCGTGTTACAAAAGTACGTCCGGCTTTTACTTGCCACTTTACGTCAATGAAACGATCTTTTTCTTCTTCAAGATTGGGAATATTCCGGCAATCATGTCGATGAACCGTGATACCGCGGCCACGAGTAATAAAACCTATGATCTCATCACCCGGAATGGGGTTACAGCATTTTGCAAGCTGCACTAACATATTTTCATAGCCACTGACACTGATCCCGTTGGTCGAACGATACTGATGAAGCGCAGGAAAAAATCCACCAGCTGTCTTAACTTCCTCATCTTTGGTGTAAAGCTCTTTGATAATTTGTTTTACAGTCAGGTCACCTTTTCCTATTGCTTGATAGAAAAGATTATCTGTGTCATAATCCAATTCTTTAAATCTTGTTTTTGCATCTTTGATCTTGGCTGAGAGTTTGGCTTTTCTTAAGCCTTTTTCAAGAATTTCCTCACCAAGTTTCACACTTTGTTCAAATTCGTGTCGTTGCAACCATTTTCTGATACGACTTTTAGCGCGATTTGTCGTTACGAATCTCAACCAGTTATAACTTACATTGTGATTGGTTGAGGTAATGATCTCAATACGGTCACCACTTGAAAGTTGTGTATTTAAAGAAACAATTTTACCATTTACTTTTGCTCCGATACAGCGAAAACCCACCTCGGTATGAACAGCAAAAGCAAAGTCCAGAGCAGTGGAATGAATAGGCATTTTAATGAGGTCACCTTTAGGTGTAAATACAAATATTTCATCACTAAAAAGCCCGATCTTCATGGTTTCCAGAAATTCTTCATCACCCTGTGTATCATTTTTTAAAATATCAACTAGATCGCGCAACCAATTGACATGCTTATCGAGTTCATCACTTTCACCGGATTCTTTATACTTCCAGTGAGCCGCAATACCGACTTCTGCAGTTTTATCCATTTCATCTGTGCGGATTTGTATCTCGATGGGAATACCTTTGGGTCCAATAACCGTTGTATGAACAGATTGGTAACCGTTTGATTTCGGTGTTGCAATAAAATCACGGAAGCGCTCGGTGATCGGTGTGAATTTTTGATGTACAATACCCAGCACAGAATAGCAATGGGTAATTGAGTTCACAATAACTCTGATCGCAAGAATGTCGAATACTTCTTCAAAGGGACGATTTTGGCGTAGCATTTTGTTGTAAATTGAATTAAAGCTTTTAATACGTCCAAAAACACGTGCTTCAACATTTTCTTCATCAATATATTTTTTGACCAAAGAGATGAAATCATCAATATCATGCTGCGATCGCTTTTTTTGATCATCAATGCGCTTATTGAGTTCTTTATAAATTTCAGGATTGAGATATTTTAGTGAAAGATCCTCCATTTCCATCTTGATCCTGTACATTCCAAGACGGTGGGCGAGAGGGGCATAAACATCACGGGTTTCAAGTGATTTAATGCGTTGCTTCTCGGGAGGCATGGCATCAAGAGTACGCATATTATGAAGTCGATCGGCAAATTTAATGATAATCACCCTAATATCTTCCGCTACCTTCAACATCATCTTGCGAAAATTTTGCGCTTGTTCCTGTTGCTTGCTTTCAAAATCCATGTCACCGATCTTGGTGACTCCCACAACAAGACTAACGATCAAGGGCGTAAACTCATTTCTCAAGACTTCTTCGGGGATTTTGATATCTTCGATCACATCGTGTAGAAAACCGGCACAGATCGTAGAGGTATCCATGTTCAATTCTGCTAAAATATAGGCGGTTTGGTATAGATGGATAAAATAAGGTTCACCGGTATTACGATAATGATCCTTATGAGCTGTTTTGGCAAAACTATAGGCTTTCCATATAAGGGGAATATCAGTATCAATATTGCTATTGTATGATCTTATTTTTTCAATAAGTTCATTGAAATCTTTAGGAAAAGTTTTTGGTAATTCGTTTGTCATATTAGTTACATTGATATTTCTTCAGCTTGATGAGCATAAGAGTCATAAGGAGCGTCAAAGAAACGAACGATCTCACTTTTAAAGATTAAATTAACATTACCGGTAGGTCCGTTACGATGTTTTGCAATGATCAATTCGGCTTTTCCTTCATCACCCGGATCCTTTGAGTAATAGTGTTGACGGTGTATGAACATCACGAGATCAGCGTCTTGTTCAATAGCTCCGGAATCACGAAGGTCAGATAATTTGGGGCGACTGTCACCACCGCGTTGCTCGGGAGCACGACTTAGCTGTGAGAGAGCTACGACAGGGATCTTTAATTCTTTTGCAAGGGCTTTTAATTGCTGTGATATCATGGCAACTTCTTGTACACGACTATCATTTTTTCTTACGGTGGCGTGTGCAATCTGCAAATAATCCACAAAGATAATATCTAATTTGCCTAGACGGCTTTTTAATCGTCTGGCTCTACTACGCATATCCAAAACATTAAGATTTGCTGTAAAATCAAAATGGATAGTTGCATCATTGATCTTACCTGCAGCTGTTGTCAGAAATTCCCATTGGTTTGGTGGAATTTTACCACGTCTTAATTGCTGGTGGTCAATTCCGCTTTCCATACTGAGTAATCGCATGGCAATACCCTCTTGTGCCATTTCCAGTGAAAAGAAACCGACTTTTATATCATGATCTAAAGACATATTACGCATCATTGATAATGCAAGAGCAGTTTTTCCCATTGATGGTCGCCCGGCTATAATAATCAGATCGGAGTTTTGAAATCCATTGGTCATTGTGTCAAATTGTTTAAACCCTGTGGGAATACCCACTACATCGCCCTGATGATGAGATAAGGCTTCAATATGTTCAACTGTCGAATGCAGAATATTTTTCATATCTACAAAATCTTGAGAAGCACTATTTTCCCTTAATTGAAAAATTTGCTGCTGTGCTTTATCAAGAATAATATCTGTTTCCTCAGCTTCAGAGAATGCGCTATCGATCATTTCGTTTGAAGATGAAATAATAGTTCTAAGAATGTATTTTTCTTTAACAAGATTGGAATAATATTCGATATTGGCAGCTGAAGGTACGCGGTTGATCAGATCCGCGATCACAGCGGGACCACCGGTATCATCAATTAGTTTTAATTGATTGAGCTTTTCAACTACAGTCAGTTGATCAATGGGTTTATGTTCCGTGTAGAGATCTCTCATTGCACGAAATATAAATTTATGGGCATCAAGATAGAAACAACTCTCATTTAATAATTCCAATGCGCGACTTGCTGCCATTTCATCTTGCATCATAGAGCCTAATACTGCTTTTTCAGAATCTATTGATTGCGGGGGGATGCGTGTGATATCTTGTTTATCTGCCATGAATTCCTCGAAAAATATTGTTATCTATTAAGATAATTTAGAAAAGTTACAAATGAAAGTGAAATACGATTAATAATTGAAAAATATAGATTTGCGTGTGGATAAATATGTGGATAAGTGAGGCAAAACAGCGAAAATTCTAATCGCTGTTTTGCAAGTATAAAGAAAAAAGTATAAAAGCAAAAGGAAGTTAAAAGTCGAAAAAAATACACTATTGTAGAGACAAGGCATTGCCTTGTCTCTACAAGTTGTTTTATGTATAATCGCAAAACCGTGAGCTTTTAGCTCACGGTTTTGCATATAAATACTATTTCACGTTTCACGTCTTACGTTTCACGTCTTACGTTTCACGTCTTACGTTTCACGTCTTACGTTTCACGTCTTACGTTTCACGTCTTACGTTTCACGTCTTACGTTTCACGTCTTACGTTTCACGTCTTTTTTTTATAT
>JAUVKP010000264.1 GCA_030596185.1 Fidelibacterota bacterium
TAATTGCTTTTGATGCAATGAAATGGATTCCGGCTTCTGTTGAAGGATTAGATATAAGTGCCGATCATACGACCGGTTATCCCAATTATAATATCAAATTTTCAGTAGTTTCCACTTTACCGGAAGGTGAATATGAATACATCTGGGATTTTGGAGATGGCCTTACTGCATGGGGAGATTCTGTAAAGCACAATTATGTTGCTGAGGGTTTATATGATGTTACTGTGAGTGCAACAGCCGGTGGCATTACTGTAAGCGATACATTTGAAAATTATATTGAGATCATTGAAAATGTAGCAGATGAACTTAAACTCCTTAGTCCGGACAGTCTTGAGATTGTTCATAATATAAGACCTGTCCTCTCTTGGCAAGCTATTCCGGGTGCTTTGGACTACGTTGTTTATTTAAATAATATTCCACAATTTAGCGACTCGATGAGCACTATAAATAATTGGTTGGAATTAGATGAGGATTTGCCCGAGAATAAAACGATGTATTGGCAGGTAAGGGCACGGCATGCTGAGGGTGATAAGTTGTCAAGAGTCTGGGTTTTCCATGTAAATACAGTAAATTCTTTACCACTTGCTTTTAATTTGCTTTCTCCGATCCGGAATTTTATTGCCGATACCCTAAAACCATCGTTTTCCTGGGAAGCTTCTTTCGATAAAGATCCCGGTGATGAAATATTAGAATACGATCTTTATCTGGGAACTCAAACAGATAGCATGGTATGTATTTACAATGGTCCTGAAATCACTTATCGAATGATTGCAGATCTTAAAGAAAACGGCACCTACCTTTGGTACGTAGAAGCTAAAGATCAAACGTCTGCCATAACACGATCTTCAGAAGCGTATCGTAATCTTGCAATAAATATGGTAAACGAAGCACCATCCGCTCCGGTACAAATATCTCCATCACACAATAGTTATCAGACCACGCGTTATCCACATCTTGAATGGACAGCTTCACAGGATCCTGATCCCGGTGATGAAATTCATTATAAGATGTTTTACTGGTATACAGGCAGAACATCCATTTATAATTTGACTATATCAGAAACAAGCTATGATAATCGTAGATTTAGTGATCAAAAAGAATATTTTTGGACGGTAGCGGCAATTGATAATGATAATGTTTATACTTTCAGTGACACACTTACATTTTACACGGATACTAAGTTGGATATCGTAGAATTACCAACAGAATTCTCTTTGCAAAAGAATTATCCCAATCCCTTTAATCCCGTGACACAGATCAGTTATTCACTGCCGATGGAAGAATATGTTGAGATCAATATTTATGAATTATCGGGGAAACACGTTTCTACTTTGATCAATGAATTTCATCAAGCAGGAATTTATTCACTTCAATTTAATGCATCAGGATTAGCAAGTGGGATATATATCTACACAATGAAAGCAGGAAATTATCGTCAAAGCGAAAAAATGCTGCTTCTAAAATGATCCTTACTCTGCAAAAGTGAAAGTCAATCCCGTATAGGGCTCAAGACTGCTTCCCAAGCCGTTTGAACTATATCCGATCATCAATACCATGCCGCCTTGTAAACCAATGCGTAACTTTTTAGTTAGCGGATAAGATAGATGCATGGAAGCACCGGGACTTACAATTACATAATCGTCAACTTCTGTGGAAGTATTATCGAACTCGCCGTGAATAATACCAAAATTCACATCTACTTTAAATTTATTATAATCCGACATAGTATGATAAGATGCAAAAACACTATAACAATACCGAGTTGGTTCAATTGGATTTAATCCAAAAGCAGAAATAAAATCCAGACGATCATTTATCTCATATTTAATTCCCATTTTAAATCCAAGATACATATCAAGTTCAGTATAAATATTCCAGGGAGAATCATCGCTATCTTCCGCAAGAAGAGGCAGACAAAATATGCTTAAGATGATCAATAACAGTAAGGTTCTTTTCATAGTATCCTCTTTATGAATTATTATCTTCAATTATTTTTACATGAACTTTTCGTGTCCGGGGTCCATCAAATTCGGCGAAATATACCGCTTGCCAAATACCGAGTAATAATCTTCCATTTTCATATATGAGTGATAGGGAAGGGGAAAAGAGTGAAGATTTTAGATGACTATCACTATTACCCTCATTATGTCGGTAAGCTGCTTCATCTTTAGGTATCATTTCGCTCAGTTTGTATTTTAGGTCATGCTGTACATCAGGGTCAGCATTTTCGTTGATCGTGATCCCGGCAGTCGTATGGGGTGTAAAAACGGTCATAATTCCACTCTTACAGCCTTTCTCACGCAATATACTTTGTAGTGGGTCAGTTATGTCCATAAATGAATTTCTGGACGGAGTACGAATATCAAAGCTTATAGTTTTCATTTTTGTTCCATTTATATCTAGAGCTGAATTTTACAATAAGAGGAATTATTATCAAAATGTTTTAAATAGAAAAACGCCCCGAAAATTCGGGGCGTTTAGCATATATCATCTAAGCATTATACTTCTTCTGATTTCTTCTTTCGAGTTGTCAGTATAAGCACAACGACCATGACGACGAGAAGGATGGGCGTTGCGAATCCAGATTCTTTCCCCGAGTAGAGGATCAAGTCGTTGAAACGACCGATCAGAAGGGAAATACGACCCATAACGGCAAATCCAAAGGAAGCACCGAAGTAGATCATAAGGTAGTAAATACCGATC